>JAKAXP010000150.1 GCA_021816545.1 Bacteroidota bacterium | reverse complement strand
GTGATTCGTACTCCTGTCTCAACCGCTCAAGCTCATCCGCAGGATCGAAGGCATAATAGGCATCGCCGATGCGAAGAAGTTCATCGGCATACCGGTGATATATTTCCTTCCTGTCGCTCTGGCGATATGGAGCATACGGACCTCCCTCACGAACACCCTCGTCAACCTTTATTCCTGCCCATTCAAGGGAATCCATTATATATTCTTCTGCTCCCTCAACGTATCTTGTCTGGTCTGTGTCCTCTATCCGCAGGATAAACGTCCCGCCGTGGTGACGTGCAAAGAGAAAGTTATAGAGTGCGGTGCGCACGCCGCCAATGTGCAGCGGGCCGGTGGGGCTTGGGGCAAAACGGACCCTTATTTTCCTGTCTGTCATATCCTTAATCGGTTACCTGAAATGTATGCTGCCACAGCAGCTGATGCTGGCGCAAAAATAAGCAAATAATAGAGCAAAGACAGGCATAATCACCCTCTCATTTACCACGATGACACCCGGATATTCAGGCAGGAACCGGCACCTGGCTTAACCTACAGTTTATAAGGATCCCTGTAGCTGTAGTGCAGCATGGCGGTTGCAGCGCCGTCGACATCATCAATAAAGGTTTCCGTTGCAGGATCCCACCTGAGCGTACGGTTAAGCAGCACTGCGATATTCCCGAGGGTGCAGACAGTGCAGGTGCTGTGCCCGGTCTCAACTGGTACAACAGGGTCGGTCCTCTTTCGTACGGCATCAATGAAGTTAAGCTGGTGAGGAATCTTCGTTTCATACGGACCCTCCTGCTCTCCGGCAACAGCCGGCGGAGGATTAAATGCGGGGTCTGAGGCTGCGTAGTGCTCGCGTGACACCTCTATCCATCCCTTCTCACCCCAGAATTTAACCCCCTTGGTCATCTTCTCGTTAAATGGCTCCGAAGTCATCACTGTTCCGCTGGCGTATACCCATTTAATGTATTCAGCACTGTCGCCGAGCGGAGCTATCTCCACCGGTCCGCTGCCATCCATTCCAAGGCCCCACTGCGCCACATCAAACATATGTGCGCCCCAGTCGGTTGTAAATCCCCCGCCTGTCTCACGGTACCAGCGCCATCCCGCCCAGAACTCCTCATCACGCGGAGGATCAAGGGAGATAGGTGGATTCAACTCCGGATTGTAATGTATTGATTCAGGAAGAGGCCCGAGCCACAGATCCCAGTTGAGTCCTTCAGGCACTGTCTCAGCAGGCAGGTCATACGGTTTAGGCGGTGGCCCCACATGTGCATTGACGAGTGTGATGGCACCCAGTGCCCCGGTGGATACCAGCCTGGTAGCGTGCTGGAAATTGGGATCCGATCTTTGCTGGCTGCCAATGCCGAGTATCCGGCCTGTCTCACGCACCGCTTTCTTCAGTTGCTGACCCTCGTAGATCGTAAATGTCATCGGCTTTTCAAGATAGACATCCTTGCCTGCCTTCAGGGCTGCAATGGCAATCATCGCATGTGCATGATCAGGAACAGCAATCACAACGGCATCTATATCCTCTCTTCCGAGCAGGTCATCATATCTCTCATAGGTCTGAACCTTAATCTTGCCGCCGGTTTCGGCATAGTAGCCGTCAGCCCTGTTCTGAAAGCGTGTCCGCTTGATTGCATAGACATCGCATCCTGCAATCACCTCAACGCCTGGTATGCGAATGAATCCGTCCATCAGGTACATTGCCTGCCTGCCGAGGCCGATGAATCCCAGCCGGACAAGTCCCGGGTCTTTACGGCCGGAACATCCGCTCACTGCACCCGGAATTATCAATGTCCCGGCAAGGCCGAGAGCTGCACTGCCCAGGAATTCCCTCCTGTTGAGTGATCTGGTTTTACTTTTCATAAGGGGTTCTTTTTAGGATGGTTCGTCTTCTGTAAGCAAATATAAATTAATTGGTGAATTGGTTCAGGACGGTAACGTCATATTATTTATTTCATTCGCTGTGTGCGCCGGTGACCGGATAGATGAGGAACTCATGCCCGGCCTGCAGTCAACCGGGTATTGAAACTAATATTGTAAATTTAAAACCGGATCAACTTATATTATATGGAAATAACAATCCGCCAGGCCCAGGAGAGGGTAGATGCCTGGATCAGAGAGTACGGGGTCAGATATTTCAGCGAACTGACAAACATGGCGATCCTTACGGAAGAGACTGGTGAGGTGGCAAGAATAATTGCAAGAAGGTATGGAGACCAGTCCTTCCGGGGAGGTGAAGAGACAGGTTCATCACTTGCAGGCGAGATGGCGGATGTGCTGTGGGTCCTTATCTGCCTGGCAAACCAGACGGGGGTTGACCTTACCGAAGCACTTGAGGAAAGTTTCCGGAAAAAGACAGAGAGAGACAGGGACAGGCACCGGAACAACCCGAAGCTTTTATGAAACTGACAGACAATCACCTTAATAAAAAGAACATGAAGAAATCTTTTGCCGTTATCGCTTTGCCGGCAATCACCCTGATATCACTGATTCTGCTGGCAGCATCGCTTGATTGCAGCGGACAGGATCTCCAAGGGAAACGGGTACTCATTGTCTTCGGCGGATGGGACGGGCATGAGCCGGGCAAATACGTCGGCATACTCCTTCCCTGGCTTCGCTCCGAAGGAGCAGTTGCTGATACAACTTCATCGCTTGAAATATACACTGACAGTATTTATATGAGCAGCGTTGACCTTATCATTCAGGCATATACAATGTCAGCTATAACGGCTGCCCAGGAAGAGGGGCTCCTGGCTGCAGTCAGGGACGGTGCCGGACTTGCAGGATGGCACGGAGGTCTTGCCGATGCTTTCAGGAACAACCCTGCATACCAGTATATGGTTGGCGGTCAATGGGTAGCACACCCGGGGGGAGTAATAGACTATACAGTAAACATCACTGATCCGGATGACCCCGTCACAAGGGGACTGTCGTCCTTCTCAATGCACAGTGAGCAGTATTACATGCATGTTGATCCAAACGTGAAGGTGCTGGCAACAACAACATTCACAGGTAAATATGATTACTGGTCTGAGGGGTGCACAATACCGGTGGCATGGAAGAAGATGTACGGAAGGGGAAGGGTTTTTTACTCCTCGCTGGGACATGTTGCTGCCGACATGGAAGTGCCTGAAGCCCTGGAGATTCTTAAAAGGGGAATACGCTGGAGTGCGGCAAGCCGCTATGAACCTGCCGTAAGCCTTGTAAAACCTGTTTACTGATATACCGGTCAGCCTCCGTCAAAAATCATGTTTTGTTACCTCTGATTGTATTACTTTTACATCATAATGAATTAATCATCACTCCCGATGAAAAAGATGAAAGCTCTCGTCAAAGCACAGGCTGCCAAAGGATTATGGATGCAGGAAGTTCCGATCCCCGAGCCTGACTACAATGATGTTATAATAAAGGTCAAAAAATCAGCCATCTGTGGGACTGACCTGCATATCTATGAATGGGATGACTGGGCAAAGAAGACAATAAGAGTGCCCATGACGATCGGTCATGAATACATGGGATATGTTGAGAAGGCCGGCCCCGGAGTCACCAATGTCAAGGTTGGCGACAGGGTCACCGGTGAGGGTCACCTCTTCTGCGGCACATGCCGCAACTGCCGCCGCGGGCGCGAGCATGTCTGCGAAAACACCGTCGGAATAGGAGTGCACATTGACGGCTCGTTCGCTGAATATGTGAAGATTCCGGCACGCAACGTCGTGTTGCTCGACCACCGTATCCCTGACGACTGGGCTGCAATCATGGATCCGTTCGGCAATGCCACCCATACGGCACTGGCATTCCCTTTACTGGGTGAGGATGTGCTTATCACAGGGTCAGGGCTTATAGGAAGCATGGCAGTGGCAATCGCCCGCTTTGCAGGAGCCAGAAACATAGTTGCAAGTGACCTCAGCGACTACCGCCTTGACCTGGCAAAAAAGATGGGCGCCACAATGGTTGTCAACCCGAAGAAAGGGGAAAAGATACATGATGTCCTGGAGCCCCTTCATATGAAAGGTTTTGACGTGGGGCTCGAGATGTCAGGCTCACCTGCCGCCTTCCGCGAGATGATCGCAAACATGTACAACGGATCAAATATCGCCCTCCTGGGAATACTGCCGTCAAACTTCGAGGTTCCATGGAGTGACATCATCTTCAAGGCTCTGACACTGAAGGGTATCTACGGCCGCGAGATGTGGGAAACCTGGTACAAGATGCAGATGATGATCATCGGCGGCATCAACCTTGACCCTATAATTACCCACCGCTTCCACATTGACGACTTCCAGAAAGGCTTTGACGTGATGGAAGACGGCAATTGTGGCAAGGTGATCCTGAACTGGGACTGACCGGCTGACTGCACCGGTACTGTTTCCTTCATGCCGGCCTTTGGCATTCCTCAGACTGCCTGAACTGATTCACAGCCGAAGAATTATGATAATCATCAGCCTGCCGGCGGGTTTATGTCAACAGACGCACCCGTTGAACATGACCATTTCCTCTAACAGTGAGAAAAGTCAGTTTTGGAGCTTGGCGATTTCGAAAATAATTTTATCTTTCATGTCACTGTTACGATAACATATGGCGTCAATCCCGGAACACAGGTCCTATGAAGAACTGTCAGGCGGCTTCACATGGGCTATTGCCGAAAAAGAGCTTGAATACAAAAACGGTGATGTTATCAACATCGGATGGTACTGCAGCGACAGGATCTGCCTTAAGGGCAAAGGATCAAAAACCGCCCTTATCTACGAGGGATTCGGGGGAATAAGCAGGCAGTTCACCTACAATGACATCAGGATTGCAGGAAACACAATCGGCTCCTTCCTGAGGGGCCTGGGGATCACGGAAGGCGACAGGGTCTGTCTCTTCATGGACAGGATCCCCGAGCTGTACCTCTCATTCCTTGGCATCCTTAAAATGGGAGCCATTGTACAGCCTCTCTTTTCCGCCTTCGGCGAAGAGTCACTTTTTGTAAGGCTGGAGAACGCCGGGACCCGGGCCATTATCACCCAGAAGAAACACCTTGGCAAAGTCAGGAAGATACGGCAGCAACTGCCTTACCTTGAGTATGTGATCATAGTTGACGAGGTGAAGCCGGCAGACCTTGCTCCGGGTGAAGTACTTTTCAGCCTTGACAGGGCAGCTCCGGTGGAACAGTTTGACATCTGCCCCACTCATGCAGAAACCCCTTCGGTGCTTCACTACACTTCAGGAACCACAGGCCAGCCCAAGGGTGTCAGACATGTCCATTATTCACTTATCTCACAGTACCTGACCACAAAGTGGGTTCTGGACCTCCGTGATGATGACATTTACTGGTGCACCGCTGACCCGGGATGGGTCACCGGCACTTCATACGGCATCATCGGTCCGTGGAGCCTCGGTGTGACACAGTGTGTCCTTGACAGCGGATTCTCGGCACAGGCCTGGTACAGGTTCGCAGAAAAGAACAGGGTCACAGTCTGGTACTCCGCTCCCACAGCAATCAGGTCACTCATGAAGGCAGGTGATGAAATAGTGAAGTCATTTGATCTTTCATCACTGCGTCATCTTGCCAGCGTTGGCGAGCCCCTCAACTCCGAGGCTGTCATCTGGTCGGAAAAAGTGTTTGGCAAACCGTTTCATGACACGTTCTGGCAGACAGAGACAGGGTCTATAATGATAACCAACTTCCCCGGCATGAAGATCAAGCCGGGATCAATGGGCAGAACATTTCCGGGTATCACCGGTACCGTGCTCGATCCCTCCACTTATCAGCCATATTCTGAATGCGGCCGGGCCGGGCTGATTGCCTTCAAACCGGGATGGCCATCCATGATGAGGGCTTACTGGAACAACGAGGAAAAATATCGGGAAAAGTTTGTCAACGGGTGGTATCTTTCAGGTGACAGGGCAAGCATAGACAATGAAGGTTATTACTGGTTTATCGGGCGTGATGATGATGTAATAAACACCGGCGGTCATCTTGTCAGC
>JAKAXP010000005.1 GCA_021816545.1 Bacteroidota bacterium | reverse complement strand
CTTGGTTGGATTCCTGACTTTCATTCGGTCAGTTCGCACACAGGGGATTTCATCAAGCATCCCCACACCCACACATGACTGCCTGAGCAGTGACGAACTGCCTGTCCTGGTATTAATAATGACCGGTGGATTGTGGGCCGCGTTGATATATTCCAGCACCTTCGTTTCGGTGTTATACCGTGCGATGAACAGTGTGATAAACCTTTCCCCGGCAGAGTTTGAAACCACCAGGGTGTTCAGCTTCCTGACCAGCTCCTCGAGGCTGGCCTCTGCAGTAAACAGGGCGCGGAGGCTTGCCTGGAAGTTTGACATCAGCAGTGCGGCAGACATCCCCTTTCCCGACACGTCGGCAATGCAGAACCCTGCCACGCTCTCCGACAGCTGCATGAAGTCGTAGTAATCACCGCCAACCTCGTAGTGAGGATAGTAAAATCCCCTTGCCCTGATTGTGTCATCTGACGGGAGCCTTGTGTTGTCAGGGATAAGCATCATCTGCATCCTGGCAGCAAGTTCGAGCTCCCTGCGCAGTGCTTCCTGCCTGAGGCTCTCGCGGAAGAGGCGCTGGTTCTCGATTGCAACCACGATGATGCCCGAGATTGTCTGGATGAAGTTCAGGTGCTTTATCAGGGGACTCATACCTTCGCCCTCCTCGTCGATATCACCTATGAGGACATAGGCCGAGGGTTCGTTATTGTGAAGCACCGGTATAATAAAGTCAACCGCCCTGAAATGCTTCTGAACCACCTCTGTCTGTATCTCCCTGAAACAAAGGAGGTCTCTTTCAACGTTTATTGATTCCTTGAGTGATTCGGGAAAACCTGAATTCAGAAGAGGCTCCCACTGCTCCCCGTATTTGAAAAGGAGGATTTTACCGATCCCCAGTTCATCACGGAGGATGGATTCATATTTTCTGAGCAGCTCGGCTGTCGGGAGGTTGGCATTAATGGAGAGGGTAATGTCAAGCAGGGCGTCGAGCTTAAACTTCGACATCTTAAGTCTGTCCTTCGGAAGCCTCTCCCCGGTCATCACCCTGTCAGCCCTTTACCCTTTCAATGTATGAGCGGTCACGCGTGTCAATCCGGATCTTGTCACCAACGTTGACAAAAAGAGGCACCATGATTGTTGACCCGGTCTCGATTGTTGCCGGCTTGAGGGTATTTGTTGCGGTGTCACCGCGAAGCCCAGGTTCCGAATAGGTCACCTCCATCACTACGTTGACAGGAAGATCAACCAGGAGGACGTTCTCCGTATCAGCGTGAACGACGACCTCAACAACATCACCCTCCTTGAGAAGGTCGCTGTTTTCCAGCATTGACTCGGGTACTGTTATCTGTTCAAATGTCTCGACGTGCATCAGGTGATAGCCCATATCATCGCTGTAAAGAAACTGGTGAGGCCTGCGCTCCACCCTCGCCACATTGACCTTCACGCCTGAGTTGAATGTATTGTCGAGCACCTTTCCGGTTGTGACGTTCTTGAGCTTCGTCCGTACGAAGGCCGGTCCCTTTCCCGGTTTTACATGCTGAAACTGAACGATGGTATAAAGATCATTGTTGAATTCTATCACCATCCCGTTTCTGAAATCTGCTGTTGTAGCCATAAAAAAAATTCAGTTCTTGTTAGTTATTCTATAAACTTCAGGGGCGCTCTAAGCCCTTCATAATTTGTCATATCCACATGAAATGACCCCACAAAGATATCAAATCGTACTTTAACCGGTAAAAAATTTTCATCAGCGGTGAACCACATGGCCATATCCTCCTCTGTCTTGAACACCCTTCCCACCTCCGTAACCGGATGGAAGCGGTAGCACTCGATCCGGCTGCCCCTGATCCTGATTGTCTCTTTCCCTTTGTATCTCAGGATGATAGGGTATAGCTCATCGGCAAACCATGTCATCATCTTATATGTTTCACCCGGAACGAGTTCCTTCCCTGCGGCAAGGTAATATTTCCTGAACCAGTAGAAACAGGAAACGAGGTCAAGCAGCCCCTTCGGGCCTGTATGCTGGCCTGACAGATCACTGAAAAGCAGTGTGGAATCACTCCTGGAACTGTGGTCAAATCCCACCTCGTTGTACTTTCTGTAGCGTCCTTCTGATATGTTTCTGACAGTGAATACCGGAAGGTCAGTTTCAGGGTCGATATAGCTTTCATAGACGTCCCTGACCTTATAGAGGGCATCGGCAAGTCCGGTTGTCTGACCTGCAACCACCGCATGCCATACCGGTTTGCCCTTGTAATACCCCTCCTTGATCTCGAGCGTGGCCTGGCCGCTCCCCACGATACCGTATTTTATCTGGTACGAAACCTTCTCTCCCGGCATATACGGCTGTTTCTGAGCCACAAGCATCTGCAGTGTCAGGGAGAGAATTAACAGAACAGTTAATGCCGTTTTCCTCATTCCTCATTCAGTTTTGTCAGGGAAGAAGCCTTTGGGGACGGTGGCAATGAACTCCTTGAGATAGTAGGGCTCGAAGTAGGCTACATCCTCAAATTGCTTATTCCTCAGAGCATTTACTGACGGGAGGTGCAAATATGATGCCGAGAGGCTGAATCCCTCGCGGAAGAAGGCGTTCGGGTGTGTTATGATCCCGCGGCATTTTTCCGAGCCGTTCCCGAAGAAAATAACCCGGTGTTCAGTGAGGATATCAATGAATGAATTCCCGTCAATTATGCTCGCAGCCGTCTCCCTGACATGTTTTCCGTCATGGGTGAAGACAGCGTTGTAAACCTCCATGCGCCGGGCATCAATCATGGGGCACAGGAGGGTGCCTGGTTGCAGGTCGCCGGGGTAATGACTGCCGTATCCGCTGCACATGGCCTCCAGTGTGTTTATTGCCAGCAGCGGGATGCCGGCGCCGTATGCAATGCCCTTGGCAGCGGAGACGCCTATCCTGAGTCCGGTGTATGATCCCGGCCCCTTGCTTACGGCAACCGCATCGAGGTCAGTTGCCCTGATGCGGTTTTCTTCCATGAGACGCTGTATAATTACCGTCAGCTGTGCGGCATGTGACATGCCGGGCGGAGCCTCGGCAATGCCGGCCACCCTCTTTTCATCACACAGCGCAGCAGAACAAACGCCGGTGGCAGTCTCAATACAGAGGATCATTCAGTTTTACCCGGATGGTTTCTTACTTCTTTTTCTTTTCGGTGCTGAAGAGCGCTTCCTTGTCAACAACCTCTATTTTGGTTGAGTCAGACAGCTTCTTCGATATTGCGCTGAAAGGCTGCACAATGACATCCTCTCCTTCGGTCAGTCCGCTCAGTATCTCTATGTTGACATTATCCTGGATGCCAGTCTTGACATCGCGCGCAAGCGCATATGTTCCGTCGGATACAAAGACAAGGGTGCGTATCTCGTCCTGGGCGGCTGGATCGGTGTTCGTGGTGTCAGTCCTTGTGGTTACAGCCTGGATGGGCACAGTAAGCACACCGGTCTTGCTGCTGGTATAGATGTCAACAGACGCAGACATCCCCGGCCTGAACGGACTTGGATTCTTTTCGGTTATGAGATCATCATACGACTCTTTCAGAATCAGTATCCTGACCTTGAAGTTGGTTACCTGGTCGGAGGTAGTACCAAGGGTGTTGGCAGAATTGGCTATCTCGGTGACAACACCCTTGAAGTCGCGGTCAAGATAGGCATCCACCTCCACTATGGCGGTGTCACCAAGCTTAACCCTGATGATGTCATTCTCATTGACGTCAACAACAACCTCCATACGGTTGAGGTCAGCCACGCGGAGCACTTCCGTACCGGTCATCATGTTTGCACCTACAACCCTTTCACCAAGTTCAACAAGGAGGCTCGAAATTGTTCCGGTCATGGGAGAGTATACTGTTGTCTTCACCAGGTTCTCATTGGCTTCCTTAAGCGAGGCCTCGGAGCTTTTAACCGAAAACTCAGCGCTCTCCTTTTCGGCCTTTGCTATCTTGTACTGTGACTCTGCCTGCTCAAAATCAGCCTTTGATATTGTGTTTTCATCAAACAGTTTCCTGCTCCTGTTGTATGCCAGCTCGGCCTGTATCAGCTGTGCCTCCACCTGGGCAAGGCGTGATTTGGTAGAGTTAAGCGTTGCTGCTGCGCGGTCACGCGAAGAGATATAGATCTCTGGTTTGATCTTGAACAGCAGGGTTCCCTTCTGTACAAAATCACCTTCCTTTACATTCAGTTCAACGATCTCGCCTGATACGTCAGGACTGATCTTCACTTCAGTCTCGGGCTGGATCTTGCCGTTGGCAGTTACGGCCTCGATTATTGGGTTGATGCCCACCTTTTCAATTGCAACCTTGGTGGTCACTTCCTTGCCGAACCAGCCGGCCTTCTTGCCCACGACGGCAAGGATGAGGAGGAGCACTACTGCGGCAGCGAGGATTTTTAACAGGTTATTGTTTTTCATCGGATGATTTGTTACTGGAATTATTTGGCGAGGATTGTAATGTGTTCAAGGGTAAGAGGTATCCCCTTGTAGAAATCGAGGACCTTGGTCTTGAAGACATACTCGTACTTGGCCTGGGCCATCTCGCTCTGGGCACTGAGGAGCTGGGTCTTTGACTGGTTGTATTCAACTGCGGTGACCAGGCCTACCCCGAGTTTCTGTTCAGCATAGCGGAAAGCCTCTTCCATCGAGGTAACAGCCTTCTGGCTGGCGTTGAACTTCTTGAGAGCCCCGGCAGCATCGGTGTATGCCTGCTGGATGTTCTTGTACAGCTGCTTCTTCGTGTTCTCAAGGGTGTATTTTGAATTCTCAATTCCCAGGCGCGAGTTCTTAATGCCTGTGTTCACCTGCCACCCGTTGAAGATTGGAATGTTAAGTGAAAAACCAAGTCCGTAGTTAAGGTTATCATTCAGCTGATCCCCGAACGGGTACTTCTCAAAAGTCACAGGCCTGAGCCTCTTGTCGGAATAGCCGGTTGACATGGATGCGCCCATGGTGAGCCGCGGGCTCCTGTTGCCCTTTGCTATCGCGAGGTCATATTCAGCGCTTTTTAGTTTGTATTCGGCACTCAGAATCTCGGGTCTTGTTTTTGCCGCTATCGCGAAGATGGCGGCGGGATTGCCGTCAACGGCCTCATCCCTCACGGTTATGGCTGGTGTCGCCACGGCGAAATCATCGGTACTCTGAAGTTCAAGCATCTGGGCAAGGCTAAGCAGCGACAGCGTAAGCTGGTTCCTCATGTTAACCAGCTGCAGCTCCTCGCGTGCAGCCTGGGCCTCGATGTCGAGAAGGCTTCCCCGGGCAAGGCTTCCGGCTTCAACCATTTTCCTGGTCCGGTCAATCTGCTGCTTCGTCAGCTCAACCTGCGCCTCGGTGGCCGTGACAAGCTCCCTGTTGAGAAGAATCTGCAGGTAGGCGAGTGCGATGTTGAGCGAGATATCATCCCTGAACTGTTCAAGATCCTGCTCACTTGCAAGAACCTCATACTTGTTCTTCTGAATAGTGTTGTAGTTCACGAGTCCCCTGAAGAGGGTCACGTTACTGCCGGCGTAGAAGTTGTTGGTCTGTACGGTTTCATTTTCGGTGAACTCGTAGGTTGTCTCATCGAGTGCACGGCCGAAGGCATAATTATGGGATGCGCTGCCGTTGAGCGTTGGAAGCAGGTTCAGCTTTGACTGCTCCAGGGTTGAAACCTGGTACTCGGTCATAATCTCCTGCTGCTTGATCCTGATGTTGTTCTGAAGGGCATGTGCAATGCACTCCTCCAGCGTCCATTCCTTAGGCTGGGCAAGCAGTGCAAGCGGACTCAGCAACAGGAAGAAGCCCAGGTAGAGAGTCTTTCTTTTCATGATATGATTGACAGCATTATTGAGTGTACGAAGATAGGAAATTGATCAGTATAATAAAGACCACAAAGATATTATGATGTTGCACGCGCCCGATAACAGTGTCACTCATTTTTGTATATCTTTGCGCTGCCTTACAATATAGTATCAATTAAATTCATAAAATAATGAGTAACAAGGGATTAAATCTGGAGCCCGGTGTGATCAGCGGCGAGGATGTAAAGAAGCTGTTTGACTATGCCAATAAAAATGATTTCGCGATTCCGGCAGTGAATGTGGTCGGGACCGACTCCGTAAACGCCGTTCTTGAGACTGCGCGCGAGGTTAACTCACCGGTAATAATCCAGTTTTCCAATGGCGGTGCCCACTTCTTTGCAGGCCAGGGGCTGACAAAGGAGAACCATACCGGCGCCATCGCAGGCGGTATTTCCGGTGCACTTCATGTACACAATGTGGCAGAATATTACGGTATACCAGTCATTCTTCACACTGACCATGCTGCACGCAAGCTGCTCCCCTGGATTGACGCCCTGCTCGATGCAGGTGAGGAGTTCTATGAGACCAACGGTAAGCCGCTGTTCAGCTCTCACATGCTTGACCTTTCGGAGGAATCACTGAAGGAGAATATCGAGACATGCAAGAAGTATCTTGAAAGGATGGATAAGATGGGCATGACCCTGGAGATTGAGCTTGGTGTTACCGGCGGTGAGGAAGACGGTGTTGACAATACAGGCGTTCACAGCTCGAAGCTTTATACCCAGCCGGAAGATGTGGCATATGCTTATGAGGAACTGCTGAAGGTCTCTCCGAACTTTACAATCGCTGCATCATTTGGGAACGTTCACGGTGTCTATAAACCCGGCAACGTTACCCTTAGGCCCGAGATCCTGAAGAACTCACAGGATTACATTCAGAAGAAGTACAAGACCGGCCCCAACCCGGTTAATTTCGTATTCCACGGCGGCTCCGGTTCGGAGAAGCATCTCATTGCAGAGGCAATCAGGTACGGCGCCATCAAGATGAACATTGACACTGACATGCAGTGGGCATTCTGGGACGGTGTTAAGAACTACTATGAGGCAAAGAAGGGTTACCTGCAGGGCCAGATAGGCAATCCCGAGGGAGATGACAAGCCCAACAAGAAGTACTATGATCCGAGGGTATGGCTTCGCAAGGGACAGGAGACATTCATTGCAAGGCTCAAGGAGGCATTTGCCGACCTCAATGCACTGAACAGGCTGTAAGACTTATTAATAAGCTAAAATCAAGCAGGTCAGCGAATTGGCGCAGACCTGCTTTTTTATTGTTGATAAGTTGCGATTTTCATTGGCCCATGGGATGGCCGTGCCGGCTACTTTAGCATAAAATTCACAGCGGGATTGAGACGCGGACCGGCCACCGAGGAGAAGATAAGGAGGACCACATCACTGACTCTCAGGTTGAATGAGAGGGAGGCGAGGGCACTCAGTATCTACTGCAAGCGGTTCAGGGTACGAAGCAAGTCGGACTTCATGCGGCGGACCATCATGCAGGCCATAGTCGGGCGGTTTGATGCGGAGCATCCATCACTCTGGGAGCAGGGAGAGCTGACTCTTTTCTCGCAGGAGATGAAAAATAACTGATCGGAAAGAGCGGCAACTCTTATGTTTTATTATTTTTGTGCAGCTACGATGTCGGGGGAAAGGTATCGTCCGGGATAAAAATGGGATTGGAAATTATTAAAATAGAGCCTACGAAGGTTACGCCCCAGGTATTGTTTCTTGAGGGGCACATGGAGATCCGTGGAAGGTCTATTTCAGAGAATTCAACTGATTTTTACAAGCCGCTGGCTGCATGGGTTGATTCCTATGTGGATAAGACCGAGGTACGCACCAGGGTGATTTTCTCTTTTGATTTCATAAACACTGCCTCAACCAAGTGGATTTATTCCATTGTGAAGCGCCTGGCGCTTTACCCGAATGTCAGGGAGATGGTATCCATTGAGTGGTACTATGAGAAGGGTGATGAGGATCAGTATGAGCTTGGCCAGATAATTCATTCTTTCATTGACTGTCCGTTTATCTTTTACGAGACGGAGCAGACCTGAAAATCCGCAAAAAATATTTATTTTTGCACCGCCTTATCAGGCGCCGATTGACCCATGGTGTAATTGGCAACACGACGGATTTTGGTTCCGCAGAGTCCAGGTTCGAGCCCTGGTGGGTCAACACGAAACAGCCGCAAGGCTGTTTTTTGTTGGGGACCCTCGGGGAGGAAAAGAAGGCGGGAATCGTGAAGCCCGGGTTAATCCCCGTGAAAGATCCAGGATTTAATGTAAAGGAGGGCCGACAACAATCATGTCGTGATCAGCAAATGTTTTCCTGACAGTTTCCTCATCAGGTGGTGAAGTCCAGGAATCAGTTGTTTCAAAAAAGCCCTCCATTTTCCCGGCAGGCAGATATGATACTATTACCCTTGCATTCTCAGTCAGCTGAATGAAGGCATGCGGGATATTCCTTGGCAGGAATATCAAATCTCCCGGTCCAAGGTGATTGATATCATCTCCCGACCTGAACCTGTATTCACCCTCCAGGACATAAAAGAATTCGTCCTGGTAAGGATGAATATGAAGAGGTGGTCCGCCCATGGGAGTAAACCCTGTCTGCTCAAAAACCGCCAGGGATCCTTCTGTATCTTCAGATGATATCTTAAGATCCAGGACATTGAATGTAACTCCTTTCATCTTCAGGTGTTTTCCGCTTCTTGATTCGCCTGCACTTACCCTGAATCCCTTTTTTGCCCTGAGACCGACGGCCCCGGCTGCCCTGTAATGAAAAGGCAACAGCATTGACGTAATAGCTGTTAAAAGAAACCTGCCACGTTTCATATTTCTATCCCGGCATTTGTTATAAAATTTATAACAAACCAGAGCCCGGGTTGTTCCGGCTCCCGGCAAATCGGCAGGGATGCCGGGCTAATGCCGAGAAGTCCGGATCTTCCTCAGTGTTTTAAATGTGAACCTGTGCCCTCACCGGAACCATAAAAATCAAAGATTAAACGAAACCGTCAGGTTTATTGAATAATCATTAAGCCCGTACCTGAATCCTGTGCTTATATTCTCCCCGTCAATTTCGTCATAACTTGTAGATTCTTTGGTGTAATAATAAGATATATAGGGAATTATCTCAGAAGATATGTTGATTTTTTCGGTTATCCCGTAATGAAATCCCATCACACAACCAAGTCCAGCAGAAAAACCGTTTTGAGAGTACCGGGTATCGGCGGATTTGTTAGTACTGGAAGAATGATTGTATCGGCCGGTAAACTCTGGCCCGATATACATATAAAGACCGTCGGCAACAGCTTTTCTTTTCTCAAATCCGGCACCGAATCCGAATCCGAAATTGTTCAGAATGTTCCTCGTATCCTGATCCGGCTTCATTGTGGAAGATGAACCGCTGACGGGAAACAGTGTTAGCCTCACGAGCATGTTCTCACTACCGGTCTTGTACCGTATCCCGAAATTGGATTCCGATATCATCAGACCGAGTTCTTTTTTACGGGCCCCGTCATCCTGGGCCATTGAGACCAGGGTCGCAAAGGACAGTAATACAGCAATAAAGGCAGACTTTCTCATAACTTTGATATTTAGGGATTATAGTATGGCATGATCAGACTGAAAACCAGATTCAGCAGCCACAAAAAGCGGGCCATAGAGACCTAAACACCGGCTGGAAGGAATTCAAATCTCCCTTCCGTTTTCAATGCATTCAGTCAGGTCTCCGAGAAACCTGACCATGGGCGCCCCGTCAATTACATCGTGGTCAACGAGCACTGTCATGTTCAGCATCTCCCTTGGCTTTACCTCGCTGTTGATTGCAACGGGTTTCACAAGTACTGATCCTACCCCGAAGGAAATCGGATGCACCGATTTATGGATGAACCATCCGTTTACTTTCCCAATCATTCCGACCGATGTGACGGACACATTGCCCATTGTCCTGAAGGCTGCCTTCGGGTTTTTAAGCAAAAGTCTCCAGAATAGCCTCCTGATGAATCCGGGAAGCTGATAGTAGAGTCTTTGAGATGCAGATGACTGTTTCTTAAGGACGATATCCCCCTTTTTCAGTTCCTGGTTTTTGGCAGCCTCAATCTCCGCACTGATCTCTGCAGCCGACTTTTTGTTCGCTTTTTCAATGACAAGCGGGATCGGGACTTTCGTTTCTCCAATCTTCTTTTCTACAATAATGGAAACATTTATGTCCTCGAAGATTATGAGCTTCTTCCTGTTATAGACATATGCCGCTGATTCGGGGTATTTCTCCAGGACAGTTGCAATAACCCTTATAAGCCATGCATTGAATGACACAGGCACTCCTTTCTTCCTCAGTTCACGGAGTCTGGCCCTGCTCTCAGTGACGTCAAATTCAAGCATGGCTGAAATGTGATGCTTCCCCATGCCCACCTCGAAAATGTCAAAGGTTGCTATCCTTGTGTGGACGATTTTCTGAAACTTGTAGTTCGGGGTCGTCATTTTAAGGGTTTTTCAGGCTGAAGCAATTTACAGAAGGTTAATTATTTCGGAAAATAGTCACCCCTGCTGTATACCCTTACGTAGTCTATGTCATGATACTGAGGGAATACGGTTGTGGAGTCGGGGTTGCCCGGCCAGCTCCCGCCGATGGCGGTGTTCAGGATAATGTAATGCGGAGTGTGAGGTATCCCATTCGCTGTGGCATGAATCCGGTGACCGTCTATAAACCAGCGGACAGAATCAGGTTCCCATTCAAGTACGTAGACATGAAAGTCCTTTGTATAATCCACATCGCTTCTCCATGTTCCCGAGGTTGATCTTCTTGTGCCGTCGAAGTCGCAATAATGCATCGTTCCGTAAAGGACACCCGGCTCATGGCCGAGGAATTCCATTATATCAATCTCGGTATACCAGGGTCTCTCTTCCGGTATAAGTCTCTCTTTCCCGGCAGCAACGGCATCTTCCATTGTTTTCTCCATGAGCCAGTTGCGCTCCTGCGGGTAGAGCCAGTGTGCCGGCCACAAGCCCTGTCCCCCGGGCAGTTTTGCGCGAATTTCAAACCGGCCGTAAACAGGAGCAAATTTACCTTCCGTATCCAGCCTGCCGCTTGTATATTCCTTTGAGCCGAATTTGCGAACCCGGCTCCTGATCCTCAGGCAACCGTTTTCAAGGTATACTTCATCCGGCACATAATACTGAAGCTCTCCGTGCTTGCTGGTTTCACGGATCAGGACGTTCCACCTTGAGGTGTCAAGGGATTTCCCGTTGAACTCATCCTGCCACACCAGTTGCCATCCGTTCTGAGGCCTGGGCTGCTTTTGAGCAGCGACGCCAACCGGCCAGAGCAGCAACAACGGGAGCATTATTGCGATAAATCTTGTAATCATGGGTTTCATTGTTGCAGTCAGTTGTTTTTATGAAGGAGAAATCTACGGTAATGTTTATGTTAGCCCGGAACGTTATAAACTACCCGGTCAACCGTTCCCCGGAAGTACTCATAATCACCCTCCGGCAGGTGCCAGACAGCTCTCATCCTTTCAGGGATCATTATGTTTCCCTGCCTTTTGTAACTTTCAATGAGAGCAGAGAATCTTACTTTTTTGTACTTGTTTTTACCCTCGGTATAATACCTGTCAACTGTTTCAACGTCAGTCAGAAAACCCTCATCATTGAAATTGAATTGCGCCATTACGCTGATCCCGCTGTCTGACAGTGTGCCGCGTACTGACTTATTATCAACAGTTACCCATCTGACTTTGTCTGACAACAGGTATCC
Source organism: Bacteroidota bacterium (assembly GCA_021816545.1). GTDB lineage: Bacteria > Bacteroidota > Bacteroidia > Bacteroidales > VadinHA17 > SR-FBR-E99. Next base: position 20,032 of record JAKAXP010000005.1, on the reverse strand, counting down.
CGGAACAAGCGTGAATTCACAAAATGTTGTAAGCAGCACTGACTGTGCCGTTTCCCTGCTGTTATCAAAAATCACCCTGAATAAGCCGAGCAGTTTCCCCTTCATTTCTCCGTAACCGTCGTGGTACAGGTCTCTTCCGGCAACAGGCATTTTAAGGAATTTCATGTATGCCACCCTTCCAACCGGATCAACCGAATTGAACTGAACTGTATTAAGCTGACCCCATTCCCTGCCGGGGGACATTTTGATAAAACTCTCGGACCAGGTGACGTCTGCATTGTATGGTACCGGGGTATTAATGTATCCGCATACCTCCAGGTATTTTATCAGAGGATCCGGCAATCCGGCCACCAGCTTCTCTGTAAAGAGCTGTTCCTCATTTGGTTTGTTGCGAAGAATAAGACTGGCCCGGTCTTTAAGATAAACCCTCTTCATTGGCTGTGATGCATTGTAATTTTCAACATAGTGAATACTGTTAGTAGCGGCGGCAGAATATATTTGAAGTAAAATTACCCATAACATTTAAGAAAGCAACCTGTCTCAGATTTCAGGTATTGATTTTTTCCGAACCAAAACACACAAAAATTGTTTACCTTTCATTAAACCAGGTGAAAATTAAAACCGGCAAAAATGGCATACTACTTCTCAAAAACACTTGAAACATCATTTGATGTCGCAGTTGAAAAGGTAACCGCAGCTCTCTTTGCCGAGGGATTTGGCGTCATTTCCGAGGTCAACCTCCATGAGAAAATCAAATACAAGCTCGGGGTCGATTTCAAAAAGTACCGCATCCTCGGAGCCTGCAACCCGGCTTACTCCTATAAGGCCCTTCAGGCCGAAGACAAGATAGGGGTGATGCTTCCGTGCAATGTACTTGTCATTGAACAGGGGGACAACCAAATCGAAATAGCTGCTGTCAACCCCGCCGATGCGATGATGTCAGTACATAATGAAACTGTTTCGCAGATTGCTGCTGAAGTGGGAGATAAGCTCAGGAAATCGCTCGATCGCCTTTAACCTGGCGTCCGTATGCCGGCATTCAAACCTTTGGGGTGCTGAATCTTGCATACCTGTACTCATCGCAGGTCGCGCCGTTCTTGATAACAGCTGACTTCAGGATGGCTTCAAGTACAAAACCGCACTTCACAAGCACCCTCTGCGAGGCGGTGTTGAATGAAAACACACCGGAGAAGATCTTGATTATATCCAGCTCGCGGAACCCGTAATCACAGATGAGATTTACCGCGCGGGTCGTGATATCCCTGTTCCACCACGGCTCCCCGATGAAATACCCCAGTTCTGCAGTCTTCCTGTAAACATCATCCTGCCTGTGAAGGCCGATGTTGCCGACATACTCTCCCTCAAATTCGATGGCAAAGACCTGGTACGGATCCTGCCGCAGGCACATGGAAATAAACTTCTGAGCATCTTCAACAGAGTATGGTGAAGGAAATGCATCCCTGAGGTTGGCCGCGATCTTTTCATTGTTCGCTATCTCGGCCATCCTGAATTTGTCACTCCGCCTGAACTTGCGGATTGTCACAATGCCGTCTGTAAACCTCAGTGGTGTTCCGTTCATAGTCGTACTGCCGTTTTCCGGAGTATAAAGGTATTAAATTGAGTAATATTGCATGGTGAAAAGAGCCATTGCCTCAATATTACACATGACCGGTATGGCCAGAAGGGCCTCTGTCTTCATCATGCTCCTGCTGTTCGCCACTGCCGTCCTGCGGTCGCAGCCTTCGTTTCCGGATAACGGCCAGCTCTTTGCCGATACAGTTGTCCCCGTGGTCTATATCACAATTCCTCCTGATTCACTTGCCTGGATATACGCCAATCCATACAGCGACAGGGAGTTCCGTGCCACTTTCGTGTTTGACAATGGCGCGGTTCGCGATACGGTTGACCCTGTTGGCTTCAGACTGCGAGGCAACACTTCGCGCCAGTCGAAGAAAAAATCATTCAAGATCTCCTTCAACACCTTCACCGAAGGGGGAAAGTACCAGGGTGTCGAGAAGATGAACCTCAACGGTGAGCATAATGATCCCTCGGTGATGCGCTCCAAGATAATGTGGGACATACTCCGGAAGTGGAATATCCCTGCACCGCGGTCAAACCACGTAAGGGTTTACATAAACGGCAATTACTATGGCCTCTATATCAATGTTGAACACATTGACGAGGAGTTTGCGAAGTCACGCTTCGGAAACAAGGACGGCAACCTGTTTAAATGCCTGTACCCGGCAGACCTTGCATACAGAGGAGGCGATCCTGCAAGCTATAAGATATGGAACGGCTCGCGGTGGGTCTATGAGCTGACAACCAACGAGGAGGAAGATGACTTTTCGGACCTGACACGATTCATAGGTGTCCTGCATAACTCAAGCGACGCATCCCTGCCATGTGACCTTGACCGGGTGTTCAATATTCAGGACTATCTGAAGATCATGGCCGTGCAGATATTCTGCGGCGACTGGGACGGATATATCTATAACAAGAACAACTTTTACCTCTATCACAACACCCGTACCGGGAAGTTCGAATATTTACCCTATGATGTAGACAATACATTCGGTATTGACTGGTTCGGCATAAACTGGGCTACGAGGAACATATACGCCTGGCAACCCGGGGGAGACCAGCTGCGGCCACTCTATGACCGTATTATCAACAACCCGGAACTCAGAAAGCAGTTCAGTTTCTATGCATCGCAGCTCATCAGCACGACACTTGATGTTGACTCGCTGGTGCAGGCTGTTGAGGCGCGGAAGGAGATGATCTCGCCATACGTTGCCGGCGATCCGTACTATCCGCAAGATTACGGGTATGACCATACTGATTTCCTGAACTCATATACATCTGCCCTGGGCGCTCACGTAAAATGGGGACTCTATCCCTACCTTGAGGCGCGGAAGGAATCAATGGCGAATCAGATCGAGCCGGGGACCCCTGATCCGGTCATCAGGTATATCACTCATGAAAGAAAAGAGGGGGCACCCTTTCAGGTAACCGCATTTGTTGAAGTTGTCGACCTGCCTGCAACGGTTACACTGATGTACTCGGTAGCAGGAGGTCCTTTTCAGCAGGCAGCCATGACCGGCGACGGTACCGGATTTTACCGGGCTGCCGTAGACGGCATATCTGACAGGGTGGGGGTGAGTTACCAGGTGATGGCAGCAGGAGTGTCCGGCGGAACAACAATACTGCCGTGTGATCCGGTAGATGTAGCCCCGGTGGCAGGTGACACGCCACTGTTGTTTATCAATGAGTTTATGGCAGACAATGAGAAAATTGCGGCCGACGAACATGGTATCTACAGCGACTGGATTGAGCTCTGGAACGGCGACAGCAGGGATATATTCCTTGGCGACTTTTACCTGACGGATAATTTCAGTGATCCTGACAAATGGAGACTGCCGCAGGTTATGCTTAACTCCGGGAGTTTCATCCTTATCTGGGCTGACGGCAACACCACCGCTGGCAGCAGGCACGCTCCCTTCAAGCTCAGCAAGGAGGGAGAGGAGATAGGCATCTACTCGGCAGATTTTCTTGTGGTTGACTCCGTTACCTTCACCCTTCAGCGTGAGGATGTAAGCATGGGAAGAAAAAGTGACGGTGCTGAAGAGATAATTTTCATGGCAACATCTACCCCGGGAAGATCAAACAACATCACATCTTCAGGGGTGACTCCGAAAGAAGAAAAGCTCAAGGCCTGGCCAAATCCCTCCCCGGGAGGCCTTATCAGACTGAACAGGAGGTGCGACTTCCTGATCTATAATTCTGCAGGTATTCTGGTTTACAGGGGCTATGATGCCGAAACTGTTAATGCTGACGGATTTGCTCCCGGTCTCTATATCCTTACCACAGGCTCCGGAGAGAACATCAGACTGGTCATATTTTAAGGTTGCTTCAGGATTCAGCGGTCCCCTGCCTCTTCCGCCAGGCTTTTTGACTTCAGAGTGCTCCGGCTCCGGATTATCATCCCGTCTTCAGTGATTCCTTCAATCACAACTGAATAATCATCCGGGGAATCTGCCGTATAGAATTGAAAGGAGGCTTCGCCATCGGCAGATATCTTCACATCCGGGTTCCAGTATATTGTTGTCCGCAGGTCCGGAGGTCCGATCTCCCTGCTTTCTTCAGTTTCATAGCGGGGAGAGTAAAATTCGGCCGGTTCCTGGTAACCGAGCGGCATGGCGGTCCTTATATTGTACTTCGGCAACTCCTTGTAGGCCGACATCCCCTTCCTGGTTGTAATGACAATGGCACCTCCGGCTCCGTCGCCTCCGAGGAGGGTGGTCTGTCCTCCTTTAAGGACAGCTATTCTTTCTACACTGTAAGGGTCAATCTCATCAATATTGTAATCATAGATTATCATGTCATCAATGATCAGCACAGCTGTCAGCTCACCGTTGAGATTGAACCGCATCCGGTCAATTATCACCTTTCCACCCTCCACCCGGGTAAATGGAATATGGTAGATGATTTCAGAGAGGTTAGAAGGATGCATCTCCTCAATCTGTTCGTAATCAAGCATATAATTGGATGGCTGACTTACCCGCGGCATGTAGTATGAGAAGCTGTAGTCCTTTTTCTCCGGAGCTTTGGCTGTGATGATTACCTCCTCTATGTAGACGGTGCGCATCCCGTTTTCAATTGTATACCTGGTGTCAGCCCTGGTCAGGTAGCTGCTCATCTGCTGATTATCAGGTGTTTTGTCGGAAAATGTACGGGTAAATGCCGGTAAGGCTGCAACAGGAGGGAACTGCTCATTTTCAAGGATCAGTTCAACCGTGGGTTTACCGGTTTTATTAAGGGCCTGGATGACAAACTCCGTGCTGTCAGGGAATTCGATACCACTGAATGCGAACTCTCCCAGGGAGTCGGTCCTGGTCACCTCAATATATCCGGTGCCCCATGAGAATGCTGCCACCTCGGCATTTTTCACCGGCTTGCCCAGCACCAGCGATCTGACTCTCCCCCTGATCTCCATGCCGACCCTCGGGGGGTATTTCATATGCATAAAGTCTCCGGCCAGTACAGCAGGAATATCATAGCGTCTCCAGCCGTTTGTCATCATCAGCAGGTCGAGGCTTACGGCAGCCCGCGGGTCATTTTTGCGGAAATAGTACCCCGGGTTGCTGATATGACCTCTCAGCTCAGAGGTCAGCAGGAGTGATGTAAGTATTGTGACTGAAGTATCAGGAAGCAGGTCCCTGTTATCCGTCACCGAGACGGAGAAGCTTCCTGCACGGGGTGATCCGTCCGGGGAGGTGATCCTTACAGTTGCATTTACCTGCTGTCGCTTGTCGTAACTCTGCTGGTCCGGGATCAGATCCGCCCTTGCCTGGTCGTTGCCCATGATGAAGACAAGCCGTTCGCTCAATGGTTTCATCGCGGCGTCAAGAAGAAGTACCTGTAGCACCCCCGATGGAAACTTTCCCGTATCGAAGCAGAGAGTGCCGTAACGGTTATCCCATGGCTTTGCATAATGGATAATGCCCCTCGTGTGCAGAAGCAGGAACAGGTTCTGTTCACCCTGCCTGACCGCCGAACTGAGAACACTTACATAGAGGGTATCTCCTGCCTGTTCTGTGCTTAGGGCAGAGATTCCGTCCATCGGGGCCGGGAGCAAGTACCGCTTCTCCAGCCCGGTGCTGTTTTTGCAGACTGCATAGTACTCCTTTCCGCTTTCAGCGGTCAGGAAGAAAAGGCCCATCCCGTCATGGAAGGTTTCTGCCCGGGTTAATTCCTTGCCGGCAGAATCTGTGACTGTCAATGTCACGTCTTCAGGCAAGCCGCGAATGTTGACTGCCTTGAAGGCAACGCGGCATTCCGTGCCTGATGGTATGTTTCCACCCTCAGGAAGGAATGAGACTTCATAATCCTCCTTTGGTGAGGGAATTGCAACAAATTCCCGGCTCCTGGCGGATTCGATAAAAAGTATCCGCAGGTCAGTATCATCCGGGAGCCTGAATGAGAACCTCGATACAGTATCGGGGTCAGTCCTGACATCTTCCGCCTGCTGCCGGTTGACTTTCATGCGAAGATTTTCAGGTGAAATCCTTTTGTGTGATTTGATGTCAACAAATGATACTTCGGCGGTGTATCGCTCATTCTTTTCGTACGTGAATTCAACCACCGTGTTAACGCTGGCAGAAAGGGGACCTTCAACCCGGATCTGCTTCCTGAAATGATAATCGGCCCCTGGGTTGAGCATATTTTCAGTCCAGGCCGAGAGGGTATAGTCCCCTTCTGTGAGGTTCTGGTTGAGGTTTATATGTCCGCAGAAGGCGCCGGAGTCAGGTCTGATCTTTACGCGGCTTACAACCGAATCAAGCGGATCGGCAAGTTCCGCATACACATACTGCCCTGAAAGGGGAGTATGCAGCACTGCGTCAGCCACATGAGCCCTGAACCAGATTGTTTCGCCGGCCAGGTAGACCGGCTTGTCAAGATGAAGATGGATTTTCTCCTGCGGGAAAATGATTACCTGTTCAATGATCCTGCGGGTCAGGGTATCTGTCGGGTATCCCATTTTTTCCTGTCCGCTGGCAGCTCCGCAGATTAGGAAGAGGTAAATGATAAGGATTGTTGTTTTGCGCATTGACCGGTTCTTCCGTCCGTTTACGCGGAAGGGTGAATCAAAATTACAATAAATTGTATTTCGTTAGCCAGTGCCGGTCAGTGCCAATAAAAAACCCCCGGATGGCCGGGGGCAAAAAAGAGAGGCTGACCCCTTTTTGAGACAGCCTCTTTCCTTCCAGTGAGATATCTTACTCATGAATGATAGGATCGGCATTGCCGTCCGGGTCATTCTTGACATAACCGCTTACAGTAGGCTTGCCACCAGTGGCAAGGAACACTCCGCAGGCGTGGGGGGCAGCCATCGATGTGCCGCTCATGGTTGCAAGGCCTCCGTTATTATATGTTGAGAGAATACTTACACCGGGAGCGCAGTAATCAATCGGCGGGTTGCCGTAGTTTGAAAAGGATGCGAAGGTATCTGTGACATCGCAAGCCGAGATTGTCCAGATATTGACTCCGTTGGCCCTTGCTGGCGAGTGATTGTTGGCATCATCGCTTTCGTTGCCTGCGGCCAGGGAGACAAAAATTCCTCTAGCGCCCATTTCAACTACTTCAAGATCAAGCGGTTCATAAACACTACCGCCGAGGCTCATATTGGCAGCATCACCTGCAACACCGTTGGCGATAACCCAGTCAACACCTGCAATGATAACAGACATTGCTCCTGAACCTCTTTTGTCCAGCACCTTTACCGGCACCACCGGTGCCCCTGCTGCCACACCAACTACACCTCCGTCATTGTCTTTTGCAGCAACGATTCCGGCGCAGTGTGTTCCATGGCCGTTATCATCATTTGGGGTGGTTGTGCGGGAAACGAAGGTTTTTCCGTTTGCTGCATCCACATTGAGATCCTGGTGGTCAAGATCGATCCCGGTATCAATGATCCAGGCCCTTCTTGGCCCGGTGTATGTTGCACCACCGCCTACTCTTGTAATTCCGGGAGGTGTAACTTCCGGTGTCGGCAATGGTGTGGGTGACGGGGCAGGTTTAGCGAGGATAAACATCATGTCCTGCCATACCCCTCTGACGTTGGGGTTCTTTTCAAGGGCCACGGCTTCACTCTCATTAAGCTTTACTGCAAATCCAGGAATACCGGCTGAATAGACCTGCAACGGCTCACGGTCATAAATGCCTGCCTTGGCAAGTATGTTTTTAGTCACGGCAGTCATTGCCACCTGGGCGTCATCATAGCTCATCGTTCCCGACTTGACATAGCCGAAATCACCCTTCAGCAGCACAACGTACTGACCGGGAATTACTTCCAGTGAAGTTTTAATGTAATCTTCCTGCTGGGCAACCGGTTCTGTTGCCCTTTCACATGCGGCTAGCAACAACGCGGCAGCTGCAGCAAACAATAGGACTTTTTTCATTTTGACAGGTTTAGGTTAAAATAGGGATAAACTCACCCCTAGATTACCTAAAAGATATGTCTCATGTGACTTTTGTTTCGAGTTTTTTCAACAAAATCTGTCCTGCTGTTCAAAAAGCTGCCCCGGCCAGGACCTTCAGGCAACAGTCTGAGACCCACAGTATCGAACCGAACCGCCGGCAGTAGGTGATCCCGCGGAAGGCAAACCCCGATAAAAAAGTGTATCGGGGCCCTCAGACCTCAGACTTTCCGACCTTCAGACCCCCTAATCCATATACGGATACCTGAAATCGGTCGCCGGGAGGAATGTCTCCTTGATTGTCCTTGGTGAGACCCATCTCAGCAGGTTAAGACGTCCGCCGGCCTTGTCATTGGTCCCTGATGCCCTGGCACCGCCAAATGGCTGCAGTCCTACCATTGCCCCCGTAGGCTTGTCATTGTAATAGAAGTTGCCGGCCGCAAACCGGAGTACCTGGCATGCCCTGACCAACCCCTGACGGTCAGTTGAGAATACTGCTCCGGTAAGACCATAGGGAGAGGTCTCATTTACAAGGTGCAGAGTCTCCTCATACTTCTCATCTTCATAGATAAAAATCGTCATTACAGGTCCGAAAATCTCTTCCTGCATTGTGACGAATTTCGGATTGGCTGTCAGGATGATGGTTGGCTCAACAAACCATCCCCTGCTCTTGTCTCCTTTTCCTCCGTAAAGAATCCTGCAATCTGATGATTCCCTGGCAAGGGAGATGTACCTCATAATGTTATCGAAAGATTTCTCATCTATCACCGCATTCATGAAGGTGCTGAAATCGGCCGGATCACCGGTTTTCAACTGTGACATCTGCCTGTCGAGGTGTGATGAAATCTCCGGCCAGAGTGAGCGGGGAATATAAGCCCTTGACGATGCCGAGCACTTCTGACCCTGGTATTCAAATGAACCCCTTACGACAGCAGTTGCGACAGCCAGTGGATCACCCGTCGGGTGAACAATGATGAAGTCCTTTCCCCCGGTCTCACCCACAATCCTGGGATATGACCTGTAGTTCTCAAGGTTGCCAGCGGCCATCTTCCACAGTTCATTGAACGTGCCGTTTGACCCTGTAAAGTGTATTCCGCCGAGGTCCGGGTGACTCATTGCAACAGAACTGATGACAGAGCCCTTGCCGGGCAGGAAATTCACAACCCCTGCCGGAACACCAGCCTCCATGAAAATCTTCATCAGGATCCAGCTTGAGAGCAGGGATGCTGTGGCCGGCTTCCATACGGTTGTGTTGCCCATAAGTGCAACTGACATATTGAGATTCGATGCAATGGCAGTAAAGTTGAAGGGAGAAATTGTATATACAAATCCTTCAAGCGGCCTGTACTCAACCCTGTTGAGCTGATCAGTTCCGGAACCTGGCTGTTCTTCATATATCTGTCCGGCAAAGTATGAATTGAAACGCAGGAAATCTATTGTCTCACATGCTGCCTCAATCTCGGCCTGCTGCACGCTTTTACTCTGGCCAAGCATCGTTGCAGCTACAATTGTATAGCGGTACTTTTTTGATATCAGTTCTGCCACCTTAAGCATGACAGACGACCTTTCAATCCACGATATTGACATCCAGGCCTCTTTGGCCCTGAGGGCAGCATCTATCGCTTCCCGGGTCTCATTCTCGCCGGCCATATGATAGGTGGCCAGCACATGTCCGTGATCATGAGGCATTACCACCTTGCCCGTCTGCCCGGTCCTGATTTCTTTTCCGCCTATTATCAGGGGAATCTCCACACTCTCGGAAGCAATTCTTTTCAGCTCCTTTTCAAGCTCGGCTCGCTCACGGGTTCCACGTGAGTATGACATGACAGGCTCATTGACAGGCCTCTGGATTGAATAAATAGCGTTGTTCATTTCGATTCATTTATTTCAATATGCAAAATAATGCATATCGCTAGTGGGGTGCAATTTATCTTTTTAATCTTTATGAACATGCAACAACCGTCATGTCGAAATTGTTCCGGCAGCAATGCCGGGAACAGGATGAGAAGTTCAGTCGGGACGCGGTTCTGAAAGGATGTTGCTGGCAAGGGCAATCATCTCAGGTTTACCGAGGAGATAAACTATGTCATTTCCGTAAATTACCGCGGATGGTTCAGGATTGGCAGCTGTCTTTCCCGCATGGTTGATGGCAACTATCGTTACGCCTGCAGTCTTTCGCATTGCCGTCTGGGCTATCGTTTTTCCGGCAAAAACAGATTTCTCACCGACCTTTACAGCTGCAATCTCAATATCGGGAATATCCTTCAGCAACGACTGACCGCTGACACCGCTCCGCTCCCTGAAGATGCCGTAGTTGTCCTCCCTGGTGCGGGCAATGGCCTGCTCTATACTCATCCTGGGAATCAGGTACTTGCCGAGAATCCTCTCGAAGAAGTCAATGGCTGTTTCAAACTCTTCGGGGATAACCTGGTTAGCCCCTAGCCGGTAAAGCTCCTCGATGTCTGTCACATGCCTCGTACGGACAATCACATGCGCATGTTTGTTCATTGTCCTGATGTGTTCAACTATTGAGAGTGCCATGATCAGGTTGCCCACCGAGACGACAACCAGCTCGGCCGTGTGTACAAATGCCTGACGGAGCACAGGTTCGTAGGTCGCATCTCCGAAAACTGTAAAATTGCCTTTTTCCATTTCCCGTCGGGCCCTGTCAGTATCAAAGACGATTGAGGTAAAAGGCAGTCCCATTGATTTGATCATGGCGGCAAGGTTTATGGCCCTTGAGTCTTTGCCGATGAGTACTATATGTTTGCTGATTTCAGGTATCTCTACCTGCTTGAGGGGGAAGAGGCCATTGACCATAAACGGAGGCAGGGGCAGCCGGAGGATTAAGTTTGCCATCGGCCTGGAGACCTGAATCATAAGGGGTGAGAGGGCCATCGATGTGATTGCCACCGCAAGGAATAGCTGGTAATGGTGAGAAGTGATTATGCCGTTGGTCAGTCCCACCCCGGCAAGAATAAACGAGAATTCACCAACCTGGGCAAGTGAGAGACCCACCACCACAGTTCCGAAAAAAGTGTGCCCCAGGGCAAACGCCGTTCCGCCCGCAATAATGGTCTTGAGGATGATGACAAGGATCACCGCACCTACCACCAGCCAGGGATTGTCTGCAACGAAACCAAGATCGAGCAGCATCCCGATAGACACGAAGAAGAAACTGGTAAAAACATCCTTGAAGGGGATGAGGTTCCCGAATGCGCTGTGGCTGTATTCGGTATCGGAGATCATAAGGCCGGCAAGGAATGCGCCGAAGGCAAGAGACATTCCGAGCTGGTGGGTAAGCATGGCCACGGCAAGGCATATAAGGAGAAGGCTCATCAGGAAGAGCTCCTGGCTGCGCGTCATGGCTATTAGACGGAGAACCCTGGGCATCAGCCATTTCGTGCCTGCCCATATGAAAACAAGTATGCCGGCCGTCTTCAGCATCAGTATCAGAAGGTCATGGCCCACATCGGCGGTTGCTCCTCCCAGGACCGGGGTGAACAGCAAAAGAGGAATTAGTACAATATCCTGAAATATAAGGATACCGACTATTGTCATTCCGTAATGGGAAGTAAGCTCTGACCGTTCCTGCAGCAGCTTGAGGACCACTGCGGTGCTGCTCAGTGCGGTCAGGAACCCCACGAAAATTGCCTCTGTCCATTCAAAATGAAAGACCCTGGCGGCCAGCATCGTCACGGTGGCGGTGAGCAGCAGCTGCATAAACCCTCCAAGGAAGACCAGCTTTCGGATATTCAGCAGGTGATTGAGAGAGAATTCAAGGCCGATCGTGAACATCAGCAGTATCACCCCGATCTCTGCCATAACCTCTACGTTTTCAGGCGAGCTGATGAGTCTGAGCAGATGCGGCCCGGCTATAACTCCGGTTATCAGGTAGCCAATTATTGCAGGTATCCTTATCCGTGTGAATATGAAATTCACAAACGTGGAGAGGGCAAAAATGATGACTATATCCTTAAGGACACCGAGTTCCATAATCGCGGTTCAGTTGACAGAATAAAGATAGGAAAAGATGCCGGTTGACGGTCAGGAGTTTTTCGGGCTGTCAGCGCAACCGGGATTATCGGAGAGCAGGCACTCGGTGACGGCTTCCAGGATGTTTTTGTTGCCTGCAAGGACAATGAGCCGGTCACCTGCCTGGACCACTGTCATACCGTCAGGGATAATATACCTGCTGTCTCTCTTGATAAGTGCAATCCGGGCATTTTGCGGGAAACCCAGGTCAATTATCTTCATTCCGGCCACCGCGCTCTCCGGTGCGATTGTAAATTCAGCCAGTTCTGAATTTATCGGTTCCGAGAGCAGGATATCGGCAGCGGTGACAGTCTTGACACGTGCGGGCAATGATACATGGAGCCATTTGGCCACCACAGGTATCGTGGTTCCCTGGATGAGCACAGAGGTAAGCGAAATGAAAAACACGATGTTGAAGATCATATCAGCCTTTTCCAGCCCCGCCATCAGCGGGAAGGTGGCAAAGACAATCGGCACCGCCCCGCGAAGCCCCACCCAGGATATGAACAGTTTAGTCCTTGTCATCAGCCTGAACGGCGAAAGTGTAAGGAATACGCTCAGCGGGCGGGCCACAAAGATGAGAAACGCCGATATCAAAAGCCCGATTCCAATGACCGGCACAATATGGCTGGGGAAAACCAGCAGGCCCAGCACCACAAAAAGGATGATCTGCATCAGCCATGCCAGCCCGTCGAACATCTTCATGATTGTACGCTTGTGCAGCAATTCCTGGTTGCCGAGGTAGATGGCTGATACATATACTGCCAGGAAGCCGTTCCCGCCAACAGCGGTTGTAACCGAGTATGTCAGCATCATCAGGGTGATGGAGAGAACCGGGTAAAGCCCCTCGTAATCAAGTTTTATATTGTTGATCACGTATTTGCCTGCCAGGCCGAAAAGATAACCGAGTATTCCTCCGAACAATAACTGTGTGAGAAACATCGGGAGAACAGACCAGAACGACCTGTCTCCGTTCTGGATGAGTCCTATGAAAACAATTGTGAGTATGTAAGCCATCGGGTCATTGCTGCCACTCTCGAACTCCAGGGTTGGCCTTATGTGACCCTTCAGTGCCAGGCTCTTTGATCTCAGTATTGAAAATACGGCGGCAGCATCGGTCGACGAAACTATCGCGCCCAGCAGCAGCGCCTCATAGATTGAAAAATCCGTTACCCACCATACAAAAATTCCCAGGGCCGCTGTTGTCAGGAGCACTCCCATCACCGAAAGTGCTATCCCCTGCCACATTATGGGTCTGACTGAATCCCAGTCTGTCTCAAAACCCCCGGAAAAGAGAATAAAGTTAAGTGCAACGATGCCGATGAACTGCGCCAGGCCGGGGTCATCAAAGGGAATTCCGCCGATTCCCTCTGACCCGGCGAGCATCCCGATGGCAAGGAAAAAGATGAGTGTGGGTACACCTATCCTGAATGAGGTCTTGCCGGCCAGCACACTGATGAAAACCAGGACTGAACCGATGAGAAGTATATTTTCAGTTGTGATAGTCAACTGCCGGGCAATTTTGATGAGCTAAAGATAGAAAAATGGAGTGTCAGGACAAAAAAATCCCGGCTGTTCAGGCCGGGATAGTGAAGAGTAAAAAATACGCGGAGCGGTGTGTAAATGCTCCTGTTATTGATCAAGTCGTACAAGATCACCTTCTTTGATATGCCATGCTTCCGCATCGGCGTCCCAGGGACGGAAATGTAGTTTCTCGGGCACCGTGCCGGGGACCATTCTTATAACAGTTCCCTCCTGGAGGCTCAGATCAATGTCAACCATTGAACCGTTCCAGCGTGAACCGGCCGGAAGTGAACAATATTCATCGAGATACAGTGTGTCACCCGAAAACTTCCAGTTGTATTCCACCTGGCGGGCATTGTCACGGGCCTCCCTGTTATTGTTACTGCTGGCCCTTCTTTCCACTGTAATTGATGAAGTGCTGTCATCACTTGCCCAGATGTTCAGATCGGCTGTAACATAAAGCTTATCCTCTGAGGTGTTGAGGAAGAACCTGTAGCTGTCAACAGAAGATGTTTTGTCATACTTAAGTTCATCCTGCTTTTTCACTGATGTGATCCATATGGTTTTGGGAGCCGGATTGAGACTTATCCTCTGATCCACAGATTCGCTGTCGGCATAGACCGCCAGCTGCAGGCTCAGGAACACTCCCAGGGCGCAGAGCGAAGCTATCCACACAATGAAACTCACAATGCCCAGTATCCGGTATCTCTCCCTTATCCGGAAGATCATCTTTATCCCCAGCCATGTCAGGGCACCGAGCGGGATAAGTGTGACAAGTGCTGCCAGGATAAGTACCGGCCAGACCATGTTGCTGTTCAGAACAATTTGCAGCAAAGTGTGAACATTTGTCATTTCCGGCTCCATAAGCTGCGTAAGGAACGGGGCGTTGCTGAAAAATATCAGGAGCGCAAAAGTGAAGAAAAGCACGAAACCTATTATTGTAAAGAAGAATCCAAGGATTACGGCAATGACCCGGATGATTGCTGATATTAGCCTGCCAAATGCCCTGAAGAATGCTGAGAGGGCCCTGCCGAACCTCGCCGAAAGGCTGTTGGGGTCATACATTGATTTCCTGACCCTGGCTGTTCGCCCTTCAGGTTTTGGTGTGTTGTCATAATAATCTTCCGGTGCTCCCATGATGTTGATCATGTCATGCACCATCTCCTTCGAGACCAGCGTCGGAGGCTCATTTCCGCCGCCGAAGATCTCAGCTATGCGGGCCTCAATGTCCTGGAGGGTCTCATCGCCTCCCTGTTCAGTTTTGAACCGTGCGTGTACGTGATCAAGATACTGTTTCAGTACCTCCCAGGCATCTTCGTCAATCCTGAAGAGTTGCCCGGCAATGTTGATGTCAAGTGTCCTTTTCATGGCTGCCGTTATTTCCTGTCACGTATCTGGTTAACCGATTCAACAAGTTCATCCCAGGCTTTGTCAAGCTCCTTCAGGTAAATCTTTCCGAGCTCGGTAAGTTCATAATACTTTCTGGGGGGTCCCTGCGGCGATTCTTCCCAGCGGTAGCTGAGAAGGCCTGCATTCTTCTGCCGTGTCAGCAGGGGGTACAGTGTGCCCTCCACGACGATCACCTCGGCCTTCTTAAGCTCATTGATGATGTCAACGGCATAGCATGAGCTCCTTGAGAGTATCGCCAGTATGCAGTACTCGAGGATGCCCTTGCGCATCTGTGCTTTTGTGTTGTCCGTATTCATGGCAATTCCTTTGTTATCATTTTCCCGCCACAGGCGGAAATCAAATGTTCATTTTCTTTTTTACAGTCTCAAACTCCTGCCTGACAGAGTCCTTTATGTTGTCAATTGTCACCGGATCGCCGCGCATCTCAAGCTTCTGCGCTGTGGTTTTCGCCTCGGGGAGGACGATCCAGAGGATGAGGTACAGCCCGAGGCCGAAGCCTCCGGCAAAGATCAGGATCGCAAAGATGATCCTCAGTATCAGCGGATCCCAGTCGAGATAAGCCGAAATGCCGGCACAGACGCCGCCGAAAACTCGCCGGTCCGGATCACGGTACATGCGCCGCGATGACCTGGGCGGAACCTCACCTGCGGGCTCGCCGCCGCTTATTACCTCCGGCGACCCGAGTATGGCCATCACCTCCTCCACATCCTTCATGGTGATCACCTGCTTGTAGGCGTTAAGCCTCGCCTTGAAGAGCTCCGATATCCTTCCCTCGATATCAGACATTATTTCTGAACCCCCCGGCTCGCCTGAAAACTCCTTTTCAAGGCTCTTCATGTACTGCCGGAGACGTTCGTAGGCATCATCGTCCACGTTGAACGCATACCCACCGAGATTGATGTTGACAGTTACTTTCATTGTATTTATTATAAGGTACCTGTTAATGCATGTTAGTTTGGTATTGCAAATATATAAATAAAAAATAATACTATGCAATACATAGAAGTAATTTTTTTAAAATATTTTTTTATCAGGGTTACTGAACTCTTTGAGGTAGGGTGGGTTGTCAGGGGAGGAATGACTAACTTTATAAAAAAATAAGGAATATGAAAGCGTACAACTGGGGTATACTGGGAACAGGGAATATTGCGCACAAGTTTGCACGGGCGCTGATGCTGCTTGACAATGCGCACCTGTATGCTGTGGGATCCCGTGATGCAGCCCGGGCGGAGCAGTTTGCCGCGGAGTTCGGATTCACGAAACATTTCGGAAGCTATGAGGAGATGCTTGCGGATCCCGGGGTGGAGGTGGTGTACATCTCGTCTCCGCATACGCACCATCTTGAGCATACCATGCTTGCCCTGCGCAACGGGAAGCATGTAATATGCGAGAAACCGATGTCAGTTACATCCATGGAGGTGTCGCGGATGATTGATGAGGCCCGGAAGAACAACCTCTTTCTCATGGAGGCGCTCTGGCCGCCGTTCCAGCCCTCATACCTGAAGGCTGACGAGATCCTGAAGGGAGGGAAGATGGGCAGGCTGCATCACATGCGGGGTAAATTTGCATTTGTATCACCTTATGACCCGGAGCTGCGAACGTACAACCTCGCACTTGGCGGCGGTGCCTTGCTTGACATAGGGATTTACCCGGTCATGGACATCCTCAGGTACATGGGTGAGCCGGAATCGGTCACCGCAACTTCGGTTCTTGCTCCCACCGGGGCCGATGAAAGCACCGCCATGATCTTCAGGTTCAGTGACGGCCGTATGGCAGAGGCCTATTGCTCATTCGGCAACATGGGCGGTGTATGCACCGAATTCAACTGTGAGAACGGTAACCTGATACTCACACGGGGGCGCGACCGCAACCAGCACCTGATAATCGAACTGCCCGGAGACACTGACGACAGGATATTCACCCCGCCCGCCCAGGGTTACCAGTATGAGGCGGCCGAGGTCATGAACTGCCTTGACCACGGGCTTACCGAGAGCCCGGTTGTCCCCCTCTCCTTCAGTCTCACCCTTGCCCGCATCCTTGACGAGGTTCGGGTTAAGGCAGGCATAAAATATCCGGGACGCGACAGGTGAATACACAGATGTCTGATGCGCGATGACTGAAGCTGCTCCTTCATTTGAGAAGAAGAAGCTGCTGCTAAGCATGCTGATACCTTTCATGTTGGTTGCCCTTATGTGGCTGATGCTGGGTGCATCACTGCTTTTCGGCACGGACTTTCATTTTCTGGGGATATTTCCCGGCAAGATTTCTGCACTGCCCGGCATAATCACCTCACCATTTATCCACTCCGGGACTAGGCACCTGTTCAATAACAGCCTGCCGCTTTTCATTCTTGGGACAGCGCTGTTTTACTTTTATTCACAGGTCTCTTTCCGGGTTCTGCTCTGGGTCACCCTTCTGACAGGGTTGGCTGTATGGATCACCGCCAGGCCGGCATGGCACATCGGGGCAAGCGGCATTGTCTACGGACTGGCAGCATTTCTTTTTGTCAGCGGCATAATACGAAAGCATATCCCGCTGATGGCTTTATCACTCCTGGTTGCCTTCCTGTACGGCGAGATGGTCTGGGGAATCTTTCCCGGCTTCAGGCTTGACATTTCATGGGAGTCTCACATGCTGGGTGCGGCGGCGGGAGTGATCCTGGCTGTCTGGTACCGTGACGAGGGTCCCCAGAAGCCCGTCCCCTTCTATGAACGTGAAGAGGAGGCAGAAGAGGCCGCGGCGGAGGCAGAAGCCGGCGCGGATGAAATTGTCAGTGCCGGCACCACAGGGGAGACCGCCTCCGGTACCGGTAGCGGACCCGGCAGTGCCGGAAGCAGCAGGGCAGGAGCTGAAGAAAATGAAGCTGACCCGTCAAATCAAGCAAATTAATTGCTATTTTTAACGCCGCTAAACTAACCTAAAGGCCCGGTAATGTACGTCAGAACTGGAACTCCGGCATTTGATGAGCTTATCCCGAGAATAAGCAGGTTCCTCGAACAGGATCTCCTTGAACTGAATATTGATGGTGAGAAGATAAGAGGCTACAGGTCGCCTGACGCCCGTTCCGTCTGGATCAGAAACTATTCTGACATGATGAGGGCTCTCCGTTACACGGAGACAGATCTTATCAGCGTTGTAAAGCACTTTGCCGACAACCAGGCACGCAACGGCCGCATCTTTGACTATTTCACGACATTTCCCGAGAAGCAGCCGTGTGAGCGCGAAAACTGGACGAAATATGTCAGGACACCTGTCGAGGCTGACACCGAGTTCCGGTTCATAAAAGCCTCATGGCTTGCCTGGCAGGCTACCGGTGATGACACATTCATAAGGAACCTCCTGCCTTCATTTGAAAGGGCGCTGGCCTTCGTGATGGAAGGACGTTATTTCGACAGGGAGAAATACCTGTTCCGGAGACCCTATACAATTGACACCTGGGATTTTGCCTATACGGCAGGCCGTCACGACTGGCTGCAGTTCCAGATAGATGAAAACACCTTCTGGGGTTATTTCCACGGTGACAACAGCGGATACTACGAGGCATTCCACTACATGTCGCACTGGTACAGCATGTTCGGAGACAAGGTTCGTTCGGCGCTGTGGCGTGACCGCGCACTGAGGCTTCGCAAGAGCCTGAACACCCATTGCTTCAACGGTTCATTCTATACCCACTTTGTCAAGCAAACTCCTGTTACCATTGAGGGAGTTGATGAGGCAGCCCAGCTCAGCCTGAGCAATCCGGCCGCCATAAACAGGGGAGCAGCCTCACCGCGCATTGCAACGGCAATCATCAATGAATACATGAGAAGGCGCGAGACCACCACCGCATTTGCTGAGTGGTTCTCAATTGACCCGCCATTCCCCGCAGGCATTTTCGGTGATTACAAGCTGTCAAAGGGTGCCTATGTCAACGGCGGCATAATGCCGCTGACGGGAGGTGAGCTTGCCAGGGCCGCGCTTGAATACGGCTACGAACAGTACGGGATTGACATCCTGATGCGTTATTATGACCTGATCTCCCGCAATGGAGAGACCTACCTCTGGTACTTCCCTGACGGGAAACCCTCATCGGTGGAGACAAGCACCTCTCCGGAAGCCAAACCGACTGACGGCTGGGGGTCATCTGCGATGCTCTACGCCTTTGTCGAAGGACTTGCCGGCATTCAGGACAAGGACAAACTGTTCAGAAGGCTGCGCCTCTGTCCCAAGTGGATATCGGCAGGTGTTGAAAAGGCAGAGGTAAAGATTGACTATAAAAGCTCGGGTGCATTTGTAAAATATGCCTACAGCCATACAGCCGACAGGCTTGCAATTCACCTGTCGGGAAGTTATGAATATGTCCAGCTCTCGCTGCCCATACCCGGAAACTACGAACCCGGCGATCTGAAGTTCGGAGGGAAGAAAAAGAAATATATCATGGCATCAATCAACCAGAGCAACTACCTGATTGCGGATGCCGATGTGCAGGGTGACTGCGAAATCATCCTTGATCTGCGTAAAAAGCGTTGATGAGAAAAGAGTGATATATGAATCCAAAACCGGTAGCAATAATCACAGGAGCAAGCAGGGGTATCGGCAGGGCCATATCCCTGGCGCTGGCATCGGAGGGCTATGACATTGCAGCCATTGCCCGTACATCCGACAGCGATTCCATGCTTTCGTTGCAGCCAGAAATCGAAGGTCTGGGTGCCCAGTTCTTTCCCATCGGGCTTGACGTTGCTCACACCAACCTGCATGATGAGGCTATATCAAGCATTCTCGAACGCTACGGAAGGATTGACATTCTTGTAAACAACGCAGGCATCGCCCCGATAGAGCGGAAAGACCTGCTTGACCTCGACGAGGAAACCTATGACCGTGTGCTTAACGTAAACCTTCGCGGACCGGTATTCCTTGCACGGCGCGTTGCACGCGAAATGATATGGATGAAGGAACAGGTAAAGGACTACAAACCGTCAATCATATTCGTGACATCATTCCTGGCATATACTTCATTCACCCACGGGATCGACGTCTGCATCTCAAAGTCCGGCCTGAGCATGGCTGCCCTCGTATTCGCCGACAGGCTTGCAGAGGAGGGGATCGGA
>JAKAXP010000004.1 GCA_021816545.1 Bacteroidota bacterium | reverse complement strand
AAGCTGCATGATGAGGTTGTTGAGGTCACGTGTGTGGTGAACATACAGGTCAATTGTCCCTTCAAAGATCCCGTCATAAACTGAAACATTGATGTTTCTGATGTTGACGTTCAGCTCCTTGGAAATGATCGTCGTCACCTCGCTGACAAGGCCTATCCTGTCAATGCCGTTGATGCTTACCCGTGCCAGGAAAGAGGCCAGCTTGTGGATGGTCCACCTTACAGGAATGATTCTGTCCCCCTCGCTGGACATCAGTTTGACAGCAACAGGACACTTGGGCTTGTGAACGATGATAGAGTTTGAGCGGTCAAGGTAGCCTATAACCTCATCACCGGGAATGGGCTGGCAGCAGCTTGCAATGACGTAGGAATTACCTGTATTGTCAACATTCTCACGGAGGAGGTAAGGCTGGCTCTTGTCAATCTTGTCAGGGACCGGGGGCACTTCCCTGACTCCGGTACTTTTCCTGGTAACGCCTCCTATTGCCAGCTTCCAGTACTTCCGAAGGCTTCCTTCCGGTGCCTTTTTCAGGACTTTGCGGAGTTCGTCAAGGTTGATTAGCCCGAGTCCTATCCTTGAGTAAAGCTCATCCTTGTTGAGAAGTTCGTAGTTGTCAAGAAGTTTTTTAATAATGTCGGAATTGGGCAGTATACCGAGTTCACTCAGCTTTTGCTCAAGCATATCCATTCCCTTCTGGATCCGGTCAGTGGATTCGTCCCGGAGGACATCCTTGATTGCATTTTTGGCTTTCGCGGTATGCGCATATTCAAGCCAATCCTTCTCGGGTCTTGCTATGTTGGAGGTGATTATCTCAACCTGGTCACCGCTCTGAAGGGTGGTGGAGAGGGGAGACAGTTTGTAGTTTACCTTGGCGCCTATTGCCTTGTTTCCGATGTCAGTATGTATCTCATAGGCAAAGTCAAGGGCTGAGGCACCTTTGGGAAGGTTGACCAGGAGCCCCTTCGGGGTGAAAACCATTATCTCCGAGGAGAAGAGGCTCATCTTGAATTCATCCAGGAATGTCATCGGATCTGACATCGGGTTGGCAAGCATCTCCCGGATATGTTTCAGCCACTTGTCAAGCTCGCTCTCTGACTGCGAGGTGTCTCCCTTGTACTTCCAGTGGGCGGCAAATCCTCTTTCTGCGATGTCATCCATCCTCTGACTTCGGATCTGCACCTCAACCCAGCGCCCTTCCGGCCCCATCACGGTGAGGTGAAGGGCCTCATAACCGTTTGACTTCGGCCTGCTTATCCAGTCGCGCAGCCTGTCCGGCTTCGGAGTGTAAATGTCAGTAATCAGCGAATAGATCTGCCAGCACTGTGCCCTTTCACTCATATCCGGGCCGGGTTCAAAAACAATCCTTACAGCCAGCAGGTCATAGACCTCTTCGAAGGGGACATTCTTTGACTGCATCTTCTTCCAGATGGAGTAGATCGACTTGAAACGGCCTGAAATGTCAAAGATTATATTGTTGTTGTTGAGGGCTTCGATGATGGGAAGGCTGAACCTGTTAATAAGTGCGAGGTTCTTCTTTTCGTCGAGCTTGACTTTGCGCGCAATCTCATCATAGATACGCGGATGCCTGAACTTGAAGCTTAGATCCTCCAGCTCGGTCTTGATGGCAAACAAACCCAGGCGGTGTGCCAGGGGTGCATACAGGTAAATAGTTTCCCCGGCTATCTTCATCCTCTTGTGCTCGGGCATCGAGTCAAGGGTGCGCATGTTGTGAAGCCTGTCAGCTATCTTGATCAGGATGACCCTGAAATCATCAGAGAGGGTCATCAGCATCTTCCGGAAGTTCTCAGCCTGCAGGGAGTTTGTCTCCTTGTTGTATGTGCCTGATATCTTGGTAAGACCGTCAATCAGGTTGGCTATCTTGGGACCGAACTGCTTTGAAATTTCCTCCAGAGGGATGCCGGTATCCTCAACCACGTCATGCAGCAGGGCAGCAGCTACCGATTTGGCGCCCAGTCCTATCTCCTGGTTGACTATCCTGGCTACATTGATCGGATGAATAATATACGGTTCGCCTGAATTGCGATACATATCGCGGTGCGCCTCATTGGCAAACCTGAATGCCTTGTCAATCAGTTCCCTGTCTCCCGGCTTGTCACACCTGTAAAGATTTTGGGTCAGCAGGCTGTATTCTGATTCAATACGGCTGGTATCATCAGCTGTGAATATTTTTGTTTTGGTCTTAACCATCAGTTTTTACCTGCAAAGAGTGACAAAGATACGAAAATCGGGGCATCTTTTTACAGGCAGTTATGGCAGGATTGTTACGGTTCCGCTCCTGACAACCGTACTCCCCGAAGGGGTGGAAAGCCTCACGCTCCAGAGGTATACTCCCGGGGGCAACGGTTTTCCGTCATGCCTTCCGTCCCATCCCTCTCCTGGATCACCGGTACGGTAAAGCAATGCACCGGTCCGGGACATTATCCTGAAATCATACTCACGGGGCAGAAATGAAAATTCCGGCCGGAAGAGGGCATTCTCGTCATTACTCCCGGGGGTAAATGCGTTGGGGATGAATACGTTTTCGCTTATAATAACTTCTGTGGCAGATGAGAGGTACGGCAGGGTTCCGGGAGGGGCTCCCGAATTCCCGGCAGTGACCCTGTAAACAACTTTGTCCGCTGACACCTCAGCGGCGAAAAGGGCATAATCATCTGACCACAGGGTGTCAGTCAGGGTGGATGCGATCTCGTGAAGGCCGTTGCCTGTGTCACGCCATACGGAAAAAGACTCGCTTCCGCCGGGAACAGGCCTGTTCCATCTCAGTTTTATTACAGTACCGGTAACAGCTGATTCAAGAACGATGTTTCTTGCGGGTGAAGAGACTGCTGCAGCCACCCCGCAACTGTTCAGGGCAGCCACCCGGTAAAGTCGCGCCACGGTTGTATCAGCCCGGGCAGACACAAATGAGACTGCGCCGGATGATCCGGCCGATGTTGCTGTCTCGTCCCAGCCACCGGTACCCTGGTTATAAAGATGCAACCCGAAATTCTGCATCGTGGTTACCGGGTCATAGGTTGCCGTGAAAGCCAGGCCTCCCCCCTCAACCGATATTGAACCTATCATGATCCACGACGGGGGTATCTCATTTCCTGTTGTCACGCATGCCCTGTTTGATGATGAGAGCTGATTCCCGCCATCTGTGGCGGTGACATAAAAACAGTACTCAGTATCAGGGTCATAGCCTGTAAATACATATTCCTGATCAGTATAAGGAAGTGTAACTCCGGGAAGAGTAACAGCACCACCTTTTGCGATTTGCAGTGAGTAACCTGTGCAGGGATGATACTGATTCACATACGGTGTCCATTTCACAGTGACCCTGCCTCTGCATATATCATTTTCTGCCGAGAGCCAGACAGTGCTCAGGCTGTTGCTCAGCGGGCTGATATTCTGTGATGAGTCAATGGCTGCCACCACATATGTCACGCTCCTGTACCTGGCAGCCGAAGCTGTATGGGTATATTCATAGATATACGGTGAACGGACTGTATCAATGGCACTGGCGGTGGTGCCTGAATATGTATAGACAACATAGCTTCCCACATCCGCAGAGGGGGAGGGGAGCCAACGCAACAGTGCGAATCCTGTACCCGGATCAATTGTTACATTGTCAAGACGCGGGGAGAGCGGCTGAATGACATCCTGACCGTCCAGCCGGCCGGAGAACATCCCGGAAACCATCCCCGTGAGCAGGAGCAGGAGGAGCATTGGCTTTATGCGGATTTTCAGCATCATCTGCCCCCGGCAATAATTTCATATGCTTCGCCCGGATTGAACCAGGTATTGAAGACCTCCCTTATCCGCCGCGGCGTAACTGTTCTTACCGTTTCTGCAAAACGGGTGTAGTAAACGCTGCCGGTATCATAGTCTATCATACCCCTGATAGCATCCGCTACCGCAAACGGACCGTCGAACATGCGGGCTATCTCACCCATAAGATGATTCCTGACAAGAGTCATCTCATCATCACTCACCTCTTCATTGCGCAGTTTATCAATTTCATTCCTGATCTCACCGAGTGTCTCATCCCTGTAGGCATTGGCTACATCAGTCATGATTGTAATATATCCTGTTCCATGGAATGCCCCGGCAACGGCATGGATGCCATATGTATACCCCTTCTCCTCGCGAATCCGGCGCATCAGGCGCGAACCGAAATAACCCCCGAGAATCATGGTGGCAACCTGGAGTTCAAGATAATCAGGATGATTCCTGGTGATCCCTCTCCATCCCATCCTTACAGTGCTCTGAACCGAGTTGGGAACTTCCCGGAACATAAACCCCGGTTCGGAAGGATCAATCCCCGGATCTGGAAGAGGCGCCTTTTGCCATCTGCCTGTCCCGGCCGCCGAAAAGTACTTTTCAAGTACGGACAGGGCCTGCCAGGGCTCCCTGCCTGCAACAGTAATATACATATTATCCGGCCTGTAGTGCTTGCCGTGGAAACGCCGCAGGTCATCCGTGGAAAGCGACCGGTAATCTTCTTCCCTGGTTATGCGCCCGTATGGACTGGTGGCCCCGCAGAGAGCCTCGTAAAATGCCTCCCTCGCAACCACAGAGGTCTTCTGCCTGTTGGTGAGGAAAGCCTGCACTCTCCTGTCAGTCAGCATCCTGAACTCGTTATCCGGGAAGGATGGGCTAAACATTACCTCCTGTGCAAGGGCCATTACCTCATCCAGTTTCCTTGTAAGTGTCACAGTAACCAGTCCTGCAGTATCCTTTTCGGCAGCATGTGTCAGAGCGGCACCGGTGCTGTCAATCAGATCATTTATGGCAGTTGCGTCATGCGTGGCGGTTCCCTCGGTAAGCATTGCATTGGCAGTTGAGGCTTCGAGGTGCCTCTCCTCCATAACCTGGCCGGCTGGAAAGACGAACTCAACCCTCAGCAGGTCAACGGTACCGTTTCCGATCAGGTAAACAGGAATACCGTTGCCGAGATGTATGGCTTCCGGGAAGGTGGTGTCACCCGGAGAAGGGGTTATGATTTCAGGGACCTTATTTATCTTCTGTGCGCTCATCTGTTCTCAGGGAGGTAATAAATTACACTGGTGTTCTCAGGCCTGAAGGTGCGTTGTGACACAGAGACCATCTCATCTTCAGTCACGCTCATGTACTGCTCATTTTCCCTGTTGATGCCGTCTGCATCACCCAGCACCTCATGATAGGCGAGACTGAATGCCTTGTTGGAGGCACTCATATATGACATCAGCCTGTGCGATTCATACCTGTTGCGGGCCTTGTCAAGCTCAGCCGGAGTGACATGTTCGCGTGCAAGCCGGTCAAATTCAGTGATAACGGCTTCCTCGGCCTTTCTGATGTCTGTGCCGTTACTGAGCCTGCCGCTGAAGATAACGAGTCCCGGATCAGCCTCCCCGGACAGGTAAATGTCGGCATCACTGAAGAGTTCCTTTTGTCTTACCAGGATTGACTGGAATCTTGCAGAATCACATCCTGCAAGTATATCTGTGAGCAGATCAAGGATGTAGAAATCACGGCTCAGCCTGTCGCCCATGTGGAATGCCATAACCAGGTGGGCAGCAGGTACAGTCCTGTGCACAGTCAGTTCACGCCTTTCAGACTGTTCCGGTTCCGGGGGGAGTTTTCTTTCAGGCCGTTCACCAGGTGCCATCGTGCCGAACCATTTTTCAGCCAGCCGGAACACCCTGTCCGGATCAACATTGCCCGCTACGCTCAGGATGGCGTTGGATGGGGTGTAAAACCTGTCATAGAACCGCCTTGCCGAAACGCTGTTTGCCTTTTCTATATGACTGATATCCATGCCTATAGCCGGCCATCTGTAAGGGTGAACCCTGTAGGCAAGCGGCCGGAGAAGAAGCAGTAAGTCGCCGTAAGGCTGGTTCAGGTAACGCTGCCTGAATTCCTCCGTCACAACACTCTTCTGGTTGTCAAGTCTCTCCCCGGCAAGGTCAAGTCCTCTCATCCTGTCTGATTCGAGCCAGAATGCCGTCTCGATATTGTTGGCGGGAAGCGTTATGTAATAGTTTGTAAGGTCATTGTTTGTGAATGCATTATTCTCACCACCGGCCATCATTACGGGCACGTCAAACAGGGGGACCTCACGCGTGCCTTCGAACATGAGGTGCTCAAACAGATGCGCAAAGCCGGTGGCTTCCGGATCTTCATCCCTGGCTCCGGCATCATAGAGAATGTTGGTAGTAACCATTGGGGTACCAACGTCACGGTGCACAATCACCCTCAGCCCGCTGGCAAGCATTTGCCGTTCAAATCCGATCATAAATGCAAAATATGTCAAACTTACCAAAATAAACATCTGCTCCTCAATTTATCATATATTTGTAAGCTGTATATTTTCTGATTTTTTTCTGGAACCTTGAAGAACCTGTTAATTAGACAGATAAGGCAGATAAAAGCATTGCTGTCCGAGCAGCAGACGCAGATTTACATTCTCAGTTTTGTTGTAGGACTTGTCTGTGCACTGGCTGCGGTGGTGATGAAGAATGCAATCCACTACACTCATGTCCTTTTCACGCAGGGCGTGATGAAGGGTGCGGGTGGCGTGCTCTCACTGGCCTATCCTCTCTTCGGGATATTCCTGACAATACTGGCGGTAAAATACATTGTAAGGGACAATATTTCACACGGTATCAGCAGGGTGTTATATGCAATTTCACGCCGCAAAAGCTACATAAAACCCCATAACAACTGGTCATCGATACTCACAAGCTCCCTGACAATCGGTTTCGGCGGATCTGTCGGGGCCGAAGCGCCTATTGTTCTTACCGGGGCTTCAATCGGATCCAATATAGGTCGCTATTTCAAGCTGAACTACAAGTATGTGACCCTGCTTCTGGGATGCGGTGCAGCTGCAGCCATCTCCGGCATCTTCAAAGCCCCTATTGGCGGGATCCTTTTTACCCTTGAGGTGCTGATGCTTGATCTGACGATGTCATCTATTGTGCCTCTGCTGATCTCATCTGTTACTGCCGCCACGGTTGCATATTTTTTCATGGGAGACAATGTGCTGTTTTCATTCCAGGTGAAGCAGGGGTTCCTGCTGAGTGAACTTCCTTACTACGTCATCCTCGGCATATTCTGTGGCCTGGTAGGTGTATATTTCACAAGGGCAACCGTGGGAATTGAAAAGCTGTACCAGAAAATCAGGAATAAATGGGTCAGGATGGTTTTGGGCGGTCTGATCCTCGGCGGACTGATTTATTTTTACCCTGCGCTCTATGGCGAAGGGTATGAGACGGTGATGATACTTCTCAATACCGGGAGCGGCACTGCACCGGGAAGTGATATCTTCGGGCCGATGGCACAGGGTTTCTGGGCATTCTCACTCCTTATGGCAGGACTGCTGCTTGTCAAGGTTGTGGCCACAGCATCAACAAATGGTGCCGGCGGTGTGGGAGGGATAGTGGCACCGACCCTGTTCACCGGCGGGGTTGCGGGGTATTACCTGTCCAGCCTTCTGAATCACCTTTTCGGACTTACTCTGGTTGAAAGCAGTTTCACCCTCACGGCTATGGCAGGAGTTTTCGCAGCAGTGCTGCATGCACCTCTGACAGCCATTTTCCTTATTGCTGAGATAACGGAAGGGTACGGCCTGCTGATTCCGCTCATACTCACCTCAACAATAGCCTTTATCACCACCCGAGCCTTCCAGAAACACTCAATTTATAACGAACAGCTTGCACTGACCGGAGAACTCATTACCCACGACAAGGACAAGGCTGTGATGACGCTGCTCGACTGGTCAAAAGAGGTTGAAAAGGACCTGCTGACTGTGAAGCCTGACGGTAACCTGGGCGATCTGGTAAAACAGATTGCCAGGTCAAACCGCAATATTTTCCCGGTTGTTGATGAATTCAATATCCTTGAGGGCGTTGTGCTTCTCGATGATGTCCGCGACAAGATGTTCAAACCGGAACTTTATGAAAAGGTGCTTGTCAGGGACCTGATGACAATCCCACCATCGTATATTGACCTGAGTGAAAGGGGAGATGCAGTTCTGGATGCCTTTGAACGGACAGGTGCATGGAATCTGCCTGTGCTTGACAGGGGCCGCTATGTGGGATTCATTTCAAAGTCAAGGATATTCTCAGCCTATCGCGAACTGCTCAGGCAGTTCTCCGAGGAGTGATCCACAATTATCATCCCAGGCTCCCCATCCGGGACAAAGCATGAAATTGTCATCTGCTCAGCGCTTCCAGCATTGCTCTTCTCTTCAGCCGGAATGAATGTATATCCGTGTCATACCGCTGGAAGTTGTATACTGCCTGTCTCACCATCTCGGCAGCCTCTGCGGGAAACTTAATGCCGTACTGCCTGATGAGCTCATAGTCAGCCAATCCGTCACGCATGGCTTCAAGTCTCAGTGAAGGATACAACTTTCCCCTCGCAGGGTACACAATCCAGCTGTCTCCGCCGGGAAGAATGTTGCCGGATTCAACAATGATGCCTGTTGTCTCACCATATGGATCATCACTCCACGCATTCAGTCCCCAATGGAGATACCCGGTTATTCCGTACCTGTAGTTTACCCAGTGAAGCAGCCTGGTCTTAATCAGTGGCTGTTCGATAAACCTGTTGGCATACTCACCCTGTGGTGCAAGACATGTGTAGAACCAAACCTCTTCACCTGCCTGCTGCCGCTCCTTGTAGAAAGAAAGGTCAGTGTCAAGGAAATCCATCTGTGGAACCCATACGTCAATGCTTCCCTTCAGATTATTTGAATGACAGGCTTCTATAACCCTTAACCCGGGCCAGACATTCCTGACAAAGGAGGCAATCTTCCTATATGATTCGATATTCGATTCAATCGGTTCATCTGCAATGTGCTGCAGGTATATTTTCTCCCATCCGTTTGCTTCAAGGTTTTTCTTCAGGGCAGGAAGGAAGCTTGTATAGAAGGCTTTTACCTTTTGATCTGTCACCGGCAACCTGACCATTGAGTCCCTGGTCACCGGAAAAAGCATCACAAAATTGCTGTTCCAGTCGCTTTCCCTGGTTGCCAGGTGTGTTCCCTCAAGCAGCTCTATCTTCCCGGTTGACATCAGAAGGGAGGCCATGCGGTTGAAATCTGCAAAGTCAAAGGCCCAGGTGCCGTTGGTTTCCTCAGACCTTACCAGCTGAAGAGGATTGATCCAGGCAACATTCTGCCTGTATGAAGTAAACGTTCCCACAATGGTGTCAACAAGCTCCCAGTAACGATCACTCAGCGGCTCCACGGCCACGCCGTCATTCATCAAATCAAGGCGGGAGGTGAAGAACCAGTTTGTGACCTTCAGAGAGGTGTGCGAGAGATCAACCGGATGTACAATGACAGTCATCGGATGTTCTTTTACTATTCTTCTGCCTCCGGCTTTTGCCCTGATGGTTACTGAACCGGTATATCTTCCCGCAGGCGCCCCGGCAGGCACTTTTACAGAGACCCGGACAGGTTGGGTACGGGCCTGGGAAAGATCAAACGGTGCATAATCCACAACTGGATCAGGGTACCATCCGGAGAGAGAGACCAGCCTGTCCCTGGCAGGATTGGGAGTGGTTCTGCCAACACGCACGTATTTGACAAGCCCGAGATTGTCAAGTGGCAACTCAAAACCGTTGAATGAGGGAAGAATAACCTCCGCCGTGACATCGGTCAGCGGGACGTATGACCTGAGCGCAAACTGAAATGTGGCAACTTCACCCCGGCCGGCATCAGTGACAGCCGAGTCAGGGTTGAAGAAGGCTGTTTCCATGAATATTTTCTCAAGCGGGTCAACGCTGGTGAATGTCACTGTGTCAGTTCTGTTGTTGCAGCCTGTAAGCTGCATTAAAAACAAGGCAATTATTGCCGGTATTTCCTTTTTCATATTGTCTGAACTTATTTGCCGCTTTCAGGCCTGGTTATCCATGTGCGTCCTGAACTGTTTATATAAACATATCCTGCTTTATCAGCCGTCGGAAGGCTGGCTTCATATCCTGACATTGTTACAAGTATCTCCGGCCAGGTATCTGCCGCCTTGTACCCGTAACCTTCAAGGAGCGAAGCCCTGCCTGCATATCTGCCATTCTCGTCAGCATAGGCACGCTGGGCATAGTACAGAGTCCGGAGTTCCCATTTGATATCCTCGTCAGGATTCATTGCAAAGGATACGGGGCCCGCTGAGCCGTCAGAGCTGCTGAACTGAATAAAGCCCCACATCTCCGGATAGTGAACATTGATAAGCCCTTGAGGGGACCATAGCCAGTTGAATTCAGGGAGTGTCTTGCCGGTTACACTGTCAGTGAGCTTTACGTACCTGCCCTCTGAAATATGCGTCTTCCAGTTGACCCTGGAAAAGTTCGCCCTCCACTGGGTGCCGTCAACAGGACTATTGCCCCATTCTTTCAACACCCCGAACGGAAAGGCAAGCTCAATGGTCCATTTATCGTCGGTGTCAGACGGGTCATTAAGGGTACCGTAAATCTTCACCGCTGACCGGAGCCCGGAGATATCCCATGCATCAATAACATGCCCGAAGTCACGGTAGGGAGTTGTCAGCAGCAGATCCCAAACTGTATTGTATGCATTCATTTCAAACTCATAGTAGCCATGAGTGTCACCGTCAGGATCAATGAACACCTCAAAGTCATTGTCATAATAGATCACTGTGTCACGTTGCCGGAGTGTGGCCCATATGTGAGGCTCGGTAAGTTCGGCCGCCACATAAAGGTAATCGTCATCCCACAGCATCCTTATACGTGTATCATAAAGGGGAGCCGGCCTGATATCGCCCTCAATGTCGGTGAAAGGCCTGCTCCATGGTGCGTTTGCCCATTCAGATTCACTTATGTCCCCATCAACATTGACAGGTACAGCGGCCCTGTAACAGATGTAATGTTCCGGATTAAACGGCAAGGCCGGAACTGCAATCCTGCCCGGATATCCTTCGTGGCCTTTACTGCTGAGCTTCGAATTGTCAACACACCCTGTGGCAAGTACTGCAACCAGTGCAATCAGATAAAACTTCTTCATATGATTTTTGCAGTTTGGTTAATTTCAATGGGTTCCGACCTTAAATGAACCCTTCAGGTGCTAATTTAGTAAAATCCGGGCTCATCGTTTAAGTGAATATTTATATGTATATTTGTCCTTACCCGGTTATTTTACGATACATTTAATTATCTGATATTCAGATTATTTAAAATAAATAATAATGAAAAGAGACAGTGAAATATTTGATCTGATAGAGCGCGAACGCAAGCGCCAGACTGATGGCATTGAACTTATCGCATCGGAGAATTTTGTCAGCCCCCAGGTGCTTGAAGCGATGGGCTCGGTTCTCACCAACAAATACGCCGAGGGGTACCCTGGTGCCAGGTATTACGGCGGATGCGAAGTGGTTGACGAGGTTGAGCAGCTTGCAATAGACAGGCTGAAGAAGCTTTTCAATGCCGAGTATGCAAATGTTCAGCCTCATTCCGGGGCACAGGCTAACATGGCAGTATTTTTATCAGTCCTGAAACCGGGCGATACATTTCTCGGTCTTGATCTGTCACACGGAGGCCATCTCTCACACGGCTCACCTGTGAACTCATCAGGTATCCTGTACAGGCCTGTTGCATATGGTGTTAAGGAAGAGACCGGTCGGGTTGACTATGACATGATGGAGGAAGTTGCGCTTCGCGAAAAGCCTAAGCTGATTGTAGGCGGTGCTTCTGCATATTCCAGGGAATGGGACTATGCCAGGATGCGTGCCATAGCAGACAGGGTGGGAGCGATGCTGATGATTGACATGGCTCACCCGGCAGGGCTGATTGCAGCAGGGCTCCTTGACAATCCGCTGAAATATGCACATATAGTCACCTCAACAACCCACAAGACTCTCAGGGGACCTCGCGGAGGGATCATCCTGATGGGAAAAGACTTCCCGAATCCATGGGGCGTAACAACCCCAAAGGGAGAGATTAAAATGATGTCTGCGATGCTAAATTCAGCAGTATTCCCCGGAATCCAGGGCGGACCGCTGGAGCATGTGATTGCCTCAAAGGCAGTCTCCTTCGGAGAAGCCCTAACACCGGAGTTCCGCACCTACCAGCAGCAGGTTAAGAAGAATGCAGCTGTATTGGCAGAAGCATTCATGGCCCTGGGCTACAAGGTAATTTCCGGCGGTACTGACAACCATTCAATGCTGATAGACCTGAGAACCCGCTTCCCGGAGATTTCCGGAAAGAAGGTTGAGAATACCCTCGTAAAGGCACATATTACTGTTAATAAGAACATGGTGCCGTTTGACTCCCGGTCACCCTTCCTGACTTCCGGGATCAGGGTCGGAACTCCGGCAATAACAACACGCGGCCTGAAAGAAAGTGATATGGAAATGGTCGTTCGGCTCATCGATGAGGTGCTTGTTAACATTGAAAACGAACAGGTCATTGCAGCCGTTGGGGAAAAGGTCGTAAAAATGATGAAAGACTATCCCCTTTTTGCTTAATAGGAAATTAACAATTCCTTTATTATTTTTGTGTGATGGAAAAGGTCAGCCGACAGTCTGATAACCTGATATATGTAGTTGATGATGACCCTGTTGTCACCAGTCTTGTCTCAGCACGGCTGGAAGCGAACGGGTACAGGGTAAGGTCATTTGCTTATGCCGAAGACTGCATAGCTGCCCTTGACGGGATGCCTGACCTGATAATTCTTGACTACTTTTTTCTGAAGGACGACGGGACAATACCCATGAACGGTATGGAAGCCTATGACGAGATAACCAGGATTACGCCCGAAATCCCGGTGATCATGCTTTCAGCCCAGGAAAAGGGAGAGATTGTGCTGGAGTTCGCACGAAAGGGTATTGCTGATTACGTCATCAAGGATACCGACCTGACAGACAACCTCCAGATGGCAGTCAAGGAAATCCTGGAAAGATAGTTCCCCTCACATATGGAATGGTACATGTACCTGGCTGTAATAGCCGCCGGCCTCTTTGCAGGTTTTGTCAACACCCTTGCCGGCAGCGGCTCACTTATAACACTGCCTCTTCTGATGTTCCTTGGTCTGCCGGCCAACGTTGCAAACGGCACCAACCGCATTGGCGTCCTCGTACAGAGTGTCGTCAGCAGCATCAGTTTCAGGAAGCAAAAGCTCTATACAGTTGACGAAGGCCTCTGGATGTCCGTTCCGGCCATCGCAGGTGCTTTGCTTGGATCACTCATAGCTGTAAAGATCAACGAGAGGATAATGGAGCTGATGATAGGCGGACTTCTTATCTTCATGTTCTTTGTTATACTTTACAAGCCGGAACAGTGGGTGCGTGACCATGCCCGGTCTGTCACCCTGCGCCACCGGTTCTGGGTTCCGGTGATCTTTTTTTTTATTGGCATTTACGGAGGGTTTATCCAGGCCGGAGTGGGATTCTTTCTTCTTGCAGCCCTGGTGCTTGGGGCAGGACTGGGCCTTACGCGTGCAAATGCCCACAAGGTGCTGATAGTGGCTGCAATGACAGCAATTGCCCTGGTTGTGTTCATTATCAGTGACCAGGTTTACTATCTCTATGGCATCATCCTGGCTGTGGGTCAGGGGGTGGGAGCCTGGCTCGGCTCAAAGGTTGCAGTCAGTTGGGGACCCAAAGTGGTGCGTGTTATATTGCTGGTGGCCATAATGGCCTCAGCAATAAAGCTTACCGGCCTCTATGACATTGTGGTCAGCCTGTTCTGAAAATATTGCGCCACAACTGCCGGGTGCGGCAGCTTCAATAACGCAAGCAATGTTTTCTATTGCAGCTTGAATTTATAGGTGATCGTCCCTTTTTGAATAACAGGTGCATCATTGCTGCTTTCAAACCTGGTCTTCAGTGCAGCTTCCTTTGCCAGCTTGAGGAGATCCCCTGCAAGGGTGGTAGATCCCTTGATGCCCGGTGTTGCATCGGTTACCCTTCCGGAACGGTCTACTGTTATCGCGACAACCACAACCCCCTCTTCCTGTAGGTTATAGGGAGGTTTGTAGAGTGACTGGGCCTTTCTGCCTCCGAGATCAAATGATATACCTTCGGTTCCCAGGCCGCCTCCCGGACCGTAGTTGGGTGCATCAGGGGTACCGGACTGAACACCCTGGTTGCCCTGGCCTCCGGCTACTCCCTGGCTCTGGCCTGAGGTTCCCACATTGCCTGCATTGCTGAAGGCGCCCCTGGCCCTGGCGTTGGCCTGGTCAATGCGCCGCTGCTCTTCCTCCCTCTTAAGTCTCTCGGCATTCTCCTGCTCAATCCTCTTCCGTTCAGCCTCGGCCTCCTCGCGGCGCTTAAGCTCTGCAGCACGAGCCTCAGCCTGCTTCCTTAATTCCTCGGGGCTGGGCTCTTTCTTCTTTACCTCAACAGCCTCCTCAAAGTCCTGCGTCAGAATGGCCTCCTCACCTCCCTGCTCACCGGCCGTCTCAGGCGGCGGGGGAGTGGAGACAGGTTCAGGCGCCGGTTCAAAAAGACCGCTTCCCGTCTCATCAAAACCGAAGTTTACAAGAAGGCCCTCTTCAACCGGCTCAGGTATTCTAACCCTGAATGTGACGAAAATTATCAGAATGGCAATTACAAGATGAATCAGGGCACTGAAGATCAGACCCTGCTTCCTTTCCTTCGAGAGAGGCTCACCGGCACTATTTTGGAGTAGTGGCAAGTATCAGCTTGTACTGGTTCTTCGCGGCAATATTCATTACGTTCACCACATACTCGACGGGAACGCTCCTGTCAGCATGCACTGAGATGTATATTTCGGGACTGTCCTGAACCCTGGATTGCAGTGCAGCCTCGAGATATTCGAGTTCTATGGGCTGGTCTTCAATGAAATACTGAAGATCCTTAGTGATTGAAACAGTGGTCATCGGACGGGCCGAGGACTGGGTCGTACCCTTGGGCAGCAACAGCTTCAGCGCTGTAGGATGAACCAGGGTAGATGTCAGCATGAAGAACAGCAGAAGCAGGAACACAATATCAGACATGCCTGCATTGCTGAACTGAACACTGACTTTATTCTTGTTGGTAATTGGCATCGGTTACTGTTTTACAGGTTCATTGAGTATATCAAGGAACTCGGTTGAGGTTGTCTCAAGCTGGAACACGACGTTCTCAACCTTTACCACCAGCTGGTTATATCCGAAATAGGCGAGAATTCCGAGTATAAGGCCCCCTACGGTGGTTATGAGGGCCGTGTATATACCGCCGCTGAGTGTGCTGATATCCAGGCTGTTGCCGGCAAGCGACATCTCATAGAATGCCTGTACCATCCCGATTACTGTTCCGAAGAACCCCATGAGCGGTGCAGCACCGGCTATTGTAGCCAGCGTCGGGAACCTCTTTTCAAGCTTGTGTACTTCAAGCCTCCCGACATTTTCAATTGCAGCAGTCACATCTGCCAGTGGCCTGCCCAGGCGGGTAATCCCCTTTTCAACCATCCTTGCCTGCGGGGAGTTTGTCTTCCTGCAGAGCTGCAGTGCGGCATCAACCTTTCCCTCGTACATGTAATCCTTGATCCGGTTCATGAAGTTGGCATCACCTTTAGACGCCTTCTTGATTACCAGGTACCTCTCAATAAAAATGTAAAGCGCAACAAAAGAGAGCAATGTGATGAGGTACATCACCCAGCCCCCGGCCAGGTAAAGGTCAGCCAGTGACATTGTTGCCTCTTCCGCGGCTGCTGTGGCTGGAGTTCCCTGTAATAAAATAGCTGCTGATATCATTTTTCTGATTTTAAGATGTTAACAGTTTGACTTGCTTCGCGTATCATCGCGCGAATATAGTAAAAAACGGCTTTAATCCCCTGTAAGTATCCCATTGTTGATAAATGGAAGCTATTGTTGAAAGGTTATTTGGCCGCAGTTTCACCTTCAGATTCTGATGGACGTTTGATGTTCTTTCTTTTCTTCTCTTCCGGCCTGATAAACAGATCCTTAAGGGTGTTGAAGTCTCGCCTGTAGAACAGGCCAACACCCTGGGTATACGGATGAACCTGGTAGTACAGGTTATAGTTTGACCGGTTGAATACCTTGAACCTGAACATGTCAGTCAGCTTGACCTCAACGGTAAACTCACCGCTAATGTTGCTTGCAGATGTATTTGCCTGGTTCCCCCTGACATCCACGTTGCCGTTCAGGCTTACCTTGTCATTGAGCAACTGTGTTGACAGTGCCAGTTCCACCTCCTGGTCGGTGAGTTCGCTTCCCGGCCTGTAGTTGAATCCTATATCAAAATCGTTGCTTATCTGCGAAAGCCAGTTGCTGAGCTGGTTGGAAAGCATCTCCGTGGTTGTGGTGAAACCTACGTTCGTGGAAACAGATGATCCGGACTGCCCGTATGGTGTTCCTGTTGTATTTCCAGCATTGTAAAGCAGGGGATCAGGATAAAAGCTGTTCATCACAAGCAGGTAGAGGAACTGCCGGCTCAGCTCTTCCTCCGTGTCAATTGCAACCCTCAGCACTTCACGGGTACGTTCGTCAGCGGTCGGAAGATTTATATCAAAACTGATTGTGGGATTCATCAGCCTGTCGGTGAGGCTCAGTATGCACTCAACCGGGAGTTTCATCTTGAGTTCCGCGAACTCCTCCTCACCGAATATCTCTGACAATGAAGCCTTCGTCTTGTAAAGAGCCCTTATATTCAGACTGGCATCCTCTATGGCGCCGTTCCATGAAATCGTTCCTCCCTCCTCAACAGCAAACCGCTTGTTCAGTATATTCCCGAGGGTGAAAAGGTAGTCACCGTCACTGATGACGTAGTTGCCAGCCATACGGACATCACCCCTCGAATTAA
Source organism: Bacteroidota bacterium (assembly GCA_021816545.1). Lineage (GTDB taxonomy): Bacteria > Bacteroidota > Bacteroidia > Bacteroidales > VadinHA17 > SR-FBR-E99. The sequence continues at coordinate 15,095 of JAKAXP010000004.1, read as the reverse complement.
GTGATATGTTCAGTTTGCCTTCACCCTTTCCCCTGATTACTCCGCCTGAAGTCTCGTCCAGGATAAGCTGAACCTCTGCCTCAGGGGTTACATCAAGGTCAAAATTAAGCTCAATCTTGCTTCCCTCTTCCTGTCTTACGAAACTGTTCTGGGCCTGAACCTGTTCCTTCTTCTGTTCGTCAGCGGCAGGATTTACAAATTCTATATACGGGTAATCGCTCACACTGGCCGAAGAGTTCAGAGGCACAATAAACTCGGTGTTGGGTGCAGTCCGGGCAGAAATATTGAACACAAGTTTCTCTTCATTGCCCCGGATGCCGGCATAACCTGAGGCATAAGCAGTCCCGTAGAACATGTCACTGTCCTTTGGCTTGGTATTGAGAACCAGCATTTTGTCCATGTTGATGTCAAAACTGACACCTATATCATTGAAGGAATTATGGGTTATCATTCCATTGACAGTACCCTGGTTCTTCTTCTCGTCAAATATCTTTATATTCCTGAAGATGATACCATTGGGTGAGAACCTGATGCTGTCGGAGAAACTGTACCTTGTCTGAAGGAAGTCGATTTTCATTGAGGCATCATGCGCCATCACAGCACCTGTAAGTTCCAGCGACTTTGGCTTTCCCTTCAGCCTGATGGTTCCTGACCCAAAACCGCGTATGTCAGAAGCAAAGGCACTTACAAACGGATTTATTACATCCAGAGGAAGATCCATCGCAGTGGCCGCTATTTCAGCCACCCGGGCAGAAGGGGAGTAGGTTCCGCTGATGTCAATCGACTTACGCCCTGCGAAGTCATTCCCCGCCTTAATTACAGCAAGCTTTCTCCTCGGATCCCACTCACTGCTGATTGTCACTATGCCATAGTTGTTGTCATTAAGCCTGAAGTCAGTGATTTCTATCCTGCTCTCAAAAAGAAGGTTTTCATAGACATCGGAAAGTACGAGGTTACCGCCCATCAGGCCTTCAAACTTCATCTGTACAGCCTCGGATGATCCGTCAGCTTTTCTGTTCAGCAGATTATTGAGGTATGACATGTTCAGCCCTTCAAAGTTCAGAGTGAGCTTCTCATCCGGATTTCTTGAGATCCGTCCGCCAAGACTGATATATTTGGTCCTGCTGCTTACCAGGATGTTGTCAAAAAAGGTGGTGGCTGAGTCAATCACTATGCGTGCAGGACTTATGTTCCAGAGTGTGTTGCTGACTGTCACTTCTGAAGGCATAACTGCAACGGTAAGCATGGGTCTGTTCTCTTCTCCGGTACTGAAAAAGCCCCTCGTCTTCAGCTCACCTATTGTCCGGCCTCCGTCTTTATTGTCCCATTTCAGGCCTAGATCAGTTGTATCCCTGCTGCTAACTGCCGCAAGGGTAAAATTCCCGAGAACGGACCTGTCAGGGAGAAGAACCGTGTCGGCGGAAAGGTCAACCTTCAATATGCCATCCTGCATTGCGCCGGTCAGGTTCATCGTGCCCAGGCGGACTCCCTGGTAGGTAATTGCATCGGATTTCAGTCCGGCAATGATTTCGGGACGGTCAGACCAGAAATGCCCTGTCAGCTTTGTTCCGTCAGAGATACTAAGTCCGGTGCCCAGAAAGTCATTCAGCTTGTCAATCCTTTTGAACCTTGCGTCAACCGCGAACATGGCTTCATCCGTATTCTCCCCCTTTTTTGCCTCCGGCCGGCTGAACCGCGAGGGGAAAAGGTCTGCAAGTATCACCCCGACACTTCTTCCGATTGCGTCAAGGGAATAATGACCCCTTATCTCGGCATCGGCAAAATCTGATCTCAGCTTAAGCAGAGGTTCTCCGTTTACTATTTCGGAATTTATCAGGAAGTCGTAAATATTAAGTTTACCGTTTGAGTTCTGCAGGGTGGAGTTGATAAGTCTCAGATCTCCTTCGAGATTGTCAGTTGTGTTGCCCCTGAAGTTGGCCGTTACAAGCGCCGTGGCCCTGAAGACAGAGTCCTTTTTGACAAGGTTCAGCGTGTGCAGGTCTGCGCTTGCGAGGTTAAGGGTGAAATCAAATTCGGGCATGCTCTTATTAAGGTCAAACCTGCCCATCAGATCCATTTCAATGTTGGGTTCGCGCACAGCTACTGTTCCGTCCCAGATCTTGTCGGCATAACTGCCTGACACGGAGATATTCCTGTAGAGGTAACTGTTTATCTCCACGCTGTCAATTACTCCGTTGATATTTGCGGTCAGATGGCTTGACGACCTCATTGATCCGTCTATTTCAGCATGCATCCACAGTCCGCCGAACATCTCCTCATTCTTTGCAACGTATCCAAGATCAACCCCGCTGGTGCGGAGGGAACCCCTGAATCCAAAACTGTTTTTACCGTCAGGCCTGAGAGAAAGGTCAGTGTCAAAGGTGCCGCGGTCAGTTGTCAGGGTACCAAATGAGACGAAATCGGTTGTGAAGCCCGTAAAGCTTCCCTTGTAGGAAATCAATCCCATATCATGTGCAACGGGAGGAAGAATCAGTGGTTTCCTGCCGGGTATGGTGAACCTTTCAATATCGGCAGCCCGTGTCTTCATGTCAGTGAAATCAATGAAAAGATAACTTTCGTTGAATGAGGGGAGTCCGGAGATGTCAAAATCAAACCGGAGCCTCGTGGATGACTCGTAATCAATCCTAATATTCCGGCCTTTCATCTCTGCAACCGTACCTGTAACCCTTCCCGACATGCTTATTTTCTCGCTTATACCGGTCAGCGGTTTTACGAAGAAGGCCAGGTCAGAAGTGTTCACCACCGAGTTGCTGAAGAGGAAATCCATTCTCACCTCATTGACAAAATCCCTCCATGAGCTTGTGTCACGGGGCATGAGAAGGATCTTTTCCGCCGAGATGGCACTGGAGTCAGTGAGGATGTCCATCTCCCTGAAATACAGGCTGCTTCCGGTCACAGCAAAGTTCATGTCAGTGCTCCTGCTGACAAAACCGCCAGCCTCACTGAAAGAAAGCCCCCTGATCACCATGCTTACAGAATCAGGAATTATACGCAGATCCCTGACCTTACCGTTAATTCCGGTCAGGCGCATGTTTTTAAAATTGACGCTTCCCGCGATTATCCCGACGGTGTCAGACATGTCAGCCAGGATGTATGAGCCGTCAAACAGATCAATATCGGCAAAGCGAACGTCAATAGTCCTTGTGGTGTCCGGAGTTTTATTCCCGGAAATTGATTCGAGATATTCCGTGAGGTTCAGTATCCCGGTGGTGTCCTGCACCATCCTGAAATCAGGTTCAAAAACATCAATGCTCCCAAAACGGTAATGGTTATGTGAAGGCCTTATTTCCCTGATTCTCAGATCCACCCGTTTTGCCGCCAGCAAAGTATCACCCTTCAGATCCCTGAAGAGGATATCATCAAGCACTATCTCGTGCCACATTGAATAGGAGACCCTTCGGACCGAGATTTCGGCACCTGTCCCGGAAGCGATGATTCCGGTCACCCTGTTCACCGCCCAGGTCTGGATCTTGGGCGCCTGCAGCAGAAGGAAGAGTATCAGCGGCACCATAATCAGCACTGCTGTTATGATGAGAAGGACCCTGACGATTTTTTTAATAATTTTGGCCATTCACGAAAAGATTCCCGCCGCAGGCGAAGTTATAAAAAAAGAGTGATACAAAAATGGCACCAGAAATTACGATCCTGGCGATAGAATCGTCCTGCGACGACACATCAGCAGCGGTGATCTGCGACGGATTCGTCCTCTCAAACCTGATAGCAAACCAGGCTGTCCACAAGGCCTACGGAGGGGTGGTGCCGGAACTGGCCTCCAGGGCACACCAGGCAAACATTGTCCCTGTCGTTGACCAGGCTCTTGCAAGGGCCGGCAAAAGGGCAGATGAGGTAAGCGCCGTTGCCTTTACCCGCGGACCCGGCTTGCTCGGCTCGCTCCTGGTGGGAACATCCTTCGCCAAAGGGTTTGCCCTGGCCCGCAACATCCCCCTCATTGCGGTGAATCACCTTCAGGCCCATGTAATGTCACATTTCGCCATGGAGCACGGCAGGGATAACCGTATCCCGCAGTTCCCGTTCCTGTGCCTGCTGGTATCAGGCGGACACACCCAGCTTATAATTATCCGTGACCATCTCTCCATGGAACTCATCGGAAACACAATCGATGACGCAGCCGGCGAAGCATTTGACAAATGCGCCAAGGTGATGGGACTCCCGTACCCCGGCGGCCCGGTTATTGACAAGCTGGCAGCAGAAGGAAATCCTGATGCGTTCAGGTTTGCCAAACCCCGGATCCAGGGTCTGAATTTCAGTTTTTCAGGGCTGAAGACAAGTTTTCTCTACTTCCTCCGTGACAGGGTGGCTGAAGATCCGGGTTTCATCGAAAAGAATCTCAATGACCTGGCTGCATCACTTCAGAAAACGATAACAGAGATACTCATTGCAAAGCTTTTAAGGGCCTCTAAAGAGACCGGTATCAGGGAGATAGGGATTGCAGGGGGTGTCTCGGCAAATGCCGGCCTGAGGAGGGCTGCAACCCGGGAAGCTGAGAAACGGGGTTGGAATATCTTCCTGCCTGAACTGAGGTATACTACTGATAATGCGGCAATGATCGGAATCACAGGTTATTATAAGTACCTGCGATCTGATTTTACGGATCACAGCGTGATACCACTCGCACGCATTGATACGTAGAATTAGTCGGCAGTACCAGTGGGCAGTTGGCAGTGGATTGAAGGAGAATTGATTCTGCATCCGCCGGCTGCCGGATCGCAATGGCAGTACCGGGAAAGAGGATCCATCCTGGATAATGTCATTCAGGGTAATAAAACGCTTCCCTCCCCGGGTAATAATAGCGCCCGCGGGCGATTTTCTCCGGGTATGTGAAGTAATCGAGATCAGCTTCAGCACACTTCTTCCCTTCACCGTCAAACAGGACAGTAGATATCAGGGCATTCTTTTCACCCTTATCCAGAAGGCGGGCCTCAACCTTCACCCTTCCCTTGCTTATGTGCACGGGTTTCAGATATCTGACAGTCATTGAGGATGTAACACCGGAGGTCCCTGCCTTGATATAGATGCACCAGGCGCCAACCTCGTCAAGAAGGGTTGCAATGATGCCGCCGTGAAGGACGTTGATATAACCCTGGAAACAGGGATCAGGCTCCCATGAGGCAAAGAGCTTCTCGTCATCTTCCTCGAATGTCAGCTTAAGACCGGCATGATTATTCGGGCCGCATCCGAAACATTTGTTCTGGTCCGCATCAAACGGATTCCTTATTTTCCTTGTGTGTGTCATGTACAGATTGTTTCCTTTTCTTCTTCTGCTGTGCGATCCAGGCGCTGAGGTATATTACAGATATGATCATGTAGGAACATCCGATGATGAAGGTTACGGCTGCCAGAAGGAATGACGGCTCCTCCCGCGGTGATGAGGCTATCTTCATGCGGTAGGTGTAGCCGTATACCGACATGATTATAACCATGGTGGCCAGCAGGAGGCCAAGAAACACCATTGTTCCGTCAATAACCGTTGTGCTTTTGTAGATGGGACTCTTCCTGAATTCCTCGTATGAGGTCCTTGCATAAGCCTCAGCCCGTTTTCGTGCTTCCGCCCGCCGGTAATCAACCCAGGCCTGGTAGTTCCGCCTCACCTCATCCTCGGTGATATTCCTCCTGTACGGATGAGATATCAGGTATTCATAGGCCTCGGTAATACGGATGAACAACTCCTGGGCATCAGGCGAATTGTTCCGGTCAGGATGGTACTCCATGGCCTTCTTCCTGTAAGCTTTCCTGATCTCGTCATCTGAAGCACCCTGCCTCAGTCCGAGTACTGTATAGTAATCCCAGAGGTTCATTCAATATTGCAATCTCTAAATAAGGTGTTTTTTCGCAACGGAGATATTCCTCATGTTGTTTTTTGCGTTATTCTTTTAAATTTGTAATTTAAACTGTATCTAAATAGCGGCAATTGATGGATAGTTCCCGGCTACTTTTTGCCTTCGGAATCACTCTTTTAGCAGGCCTTGCCACCGGGATTGGCGGGTTGATAGCCTTCTTTGCAAAACGGACAAAAACCACTTTTCTTGCTTTCTCACTTGGCTTCTCAGCCGGGGTTATGATCTTCATATCTTTCACCGAGGTGCTTACAGGAGCCGGTAACATCATGCAGCAGAATTACGCCCACAATATTGCCGACTGGCTCACATTCATTTCATTCGTCGCAGGTATAGCCCTTTCTGCCGGAATTGACAAGATTCTCCCTTCGGAGGGAAACCCTCATGAGCTTAAAAGGGTGGAGCAGATGCATCCCGAATCACGTGATCCTGACAAACCGGAGTGCCAGGGAAGAAAAATGCAGCAAAGCGGTGTACGCAGCATAAGGGATCATAAGCTGATGAGGATAGGAACCTTTACTGCTATCGCAATCGGTGTCCATAACTTCCCTGAAGGGATCGCAACATTCATGGCAGCAATGTCGGATGTAGCTGTCGGAGTAAGCATTGCTATTGCCGTCGCAATACACAACATTCCGGAAGGAATAGCGGTTTCTGTCCCGGTCTATTACGCCACTGGCTCACGGCGCAAAGCTCTTGCATGGTCAGTTCTGTCAGGATTTTCCGAACCGGTAGGTGCCTTTGCAGGCTATTTTATCCTGACTTTATTCAATTCCGATATAAGCCTTGGCTACGTATTTGCAATGGTAGCCGGCATAATGGTCTATATCTCCTTCGATGAACTGCTCCCTGCAGCCCACAAATACGGAAAGCACCACGTTGCAATCTATGGGCTGATCAGCGGGATGATTGTTATAGGCCTCAGCCTTATAATGCTTGGTTAGCCACCTCCGTCTCTTCCGGGACATGCCTGTGCCTGAAAAGGATAGCGAACAGGATTGCCACAACGAGGGCATAACCGGCAAATGATATCCAGATTCCAGGCCAGTCTTTGATGAGGGTTACGGGGTCTTCAAACCAGTTTTTGATAACCTGCCCCGCAATAATATTGCCAAGCACCGCACCTATTCCGTTGGTCATCAGCATAAAAACCCCCTGTGCCGAGGCAGTGATCTTTGAGTCAGTGTTTTGTTCCACAAACAGGGCTCCCGAGATATTGAAGAAATCAAATGCCATTCCATAAACAATGCAGGAGGTAATAATCAGCACAAAACCTGTGACTGTATTGTCAGCCAGGCCGAACAGACCAAAACGCAATACCCATGCTATCATACTTAACAGCATCACTTTCTTGATGCCGAAATGCCTCAGGAAGAATGGTATTGAAAGGATAAACAGTGTTTCGGAGATCTGCGAAATTGACAGAATGATGGTGGAGAAGTTGTTAATGATGCCCCCCTTCGGAAAGACTGTGGCATCCTGGAGAAAACTGTCACCGTAGGCATTTGTCAATTGAAGGGCTCCGCCCAGCAGCATGCTGAATATGAAAAACAATAACATTTTCTTCTGCCGGAACAGCACAAATGCTTCCAGCCCCAGGTTCTGAACCCATGTCTTCTTTTCAGTTGTATCGCTTTTTGCACGCCTTACAACCGGCAACATGAAGAATGAATAGAGGGCAAGGCAAAATGCGGAAACAGCTGCAATAATGAAAGAGACTTTTATGCTATATCCCAGGCCCCAGGGTTTGGTGAAGAAGTTTGTAACCCACATTGCAATGATAAAGCCAACAGTACCCCACACCCTGATCGGCGGGAAGTACTTTGTCGGATCTTTACCTTCACTTTTAAGCAGCCTGAAACCTACAGAATTATTCAGACCGATTGTCGGCATATAAAAGCACATTGCAAGCAGCAGAAGCCAGAAGAAGGGTATGGGTGCTTCAATCAGAGGCAGAAAGCACATTGTCGCCCCGAACAACAGGTGAAGTATCCCGTAGACATAATTTGCCTTCCATTTATCTGCAAGAATCCCGAAAAGGGTGGGCATGACAAGTGATGCGAAGCCCATGGTTGAGAAGACCAGCCCAAACTCAGCTCCGTTCCATTGTTTCTCCACGAACCCGTAATGACCCAGTGTCATCATCCATGCCCCCCACATGAAGAACTGGAGGAAGTTCATAATTATAAGCCGGTGCTTGAGTCCCATAGCCGTTTCTTGTTAGGTAATGTCAATCTGCGAATATAGCAAGCTAATGAATACTGCGTTGAGGGGATGATTAATTGTTGAAAAAATGATTACCTGCGTCTGTCAGACCGTCCCAAACAGCCTGTCGCCGGCATCACCCAGGCCGGGGACGATATATCCGTTTTCATTCAGGTGGCTGTCGAGAGCTGCAAGGTAAATATCCACCTCCGGATGTTCCCTCTCCATCCTTGCAACACCTTCCGGTGCCCCTACGATGCAAACCAGCCTGATGGTCCTGGCACCCCTCTTTTTAACAGCGTCTATTGCAGCACTCGCGCTGCCTCCGGTGGCAAGCATGGGGTCAAGAACCATTACAACAGCATCGGAGATGTCAGCAGGAAACTTTGCATAGTATTCTGTAGGCACAAGTGTCTCATGATCGCGCACGAGCCCGATATGACCCACCCTGGCCGTGGTTATCAGGGAAGTGATACCGTCAACCATACCGAGTCCCGCACGTAGCACCGGCACGAGGATTATCTCTCGTGACAGCTCCGCCGTGGTACAGGAAGAAAGCGGGGTGTCTATCACAATCTCACGCAGAGGCAGATCCCTGGTGATCTCATAGGCCATCAGTCCCGCAATCTCGCTTATATTCTGCCGGAAATCTCGTGTTCCTGTCTCTTTCCTCCTGATAAGCGACAGTTTGTGGGTAATCAGGGGATGATTTATAAGCTTCAGCATCTTCAGTAAAGGTTATTCATTTGGATAACCTACCGGATTGTTCAGCAGGGGATACTGGTTGGCGTTGAGGTTGAGAAGTTTTTTCAGCCCTTCGGTATCCATTGATGCCCTGGGACGTGTGACAAGCCCTGCCGCTGCGCAGAAAAGGCTGATGTTCTGCGATACTATACCGGCATCCATGGCTGCCCAGCTCAGCTTACGGGCATTGTCATCACCCCTGAACCTGGAAATTTCGGAAACCAGCACAAGCATGGCAGGTGCATTTGCAAAATTAGTCTGTCTTTCACTTACAAGTTTCCGGTTGTCACCGGCAGCAATGCCCTTTAATGTGTGCGTTTTGGCGTCATACAGGTAAGCACCTGATTTCAGAAGAACATAAATGTCAACATCCTGTGCGTTGACCGCAGTGGGAGCAGTCCTCTTGCCCGACTCCGGTCTGTTGATGCCGTTTGATGCCCAAAGCAGGTCGGAAAGATCCTGAAGTGACAGCTCTTTTGAACTGAAAGAGGTGGCTGACGCTCTCTTCTCAAAGGCTTTCATTATTGTCAGTCCCCTCTCCATGTCAGGAGCGTTCAGTTTTATGTCCTGAGGAGCCTGCCCCATAACGGCCCCGGATAACAGTGTAATCATTGCCAGAATTGCGACTCTTTTCATAAGCCCCCTTATAATGAATGAACCTATTTGATGAACTTGTAAGTGAATCCTACTCCAATCACCTCCTTGAACTGGGCACGCTTTCCCATCACAGGTTCACCTTCGTTGCCCTCGCCAACCTTTATTAGGACGTCGTCATCATACATAAGGTGAGTATTCACCGTTGCTGAAAGGAACTGGTTTACCTTCAGAACCAGCAGTGCCTCCCAGCTGATGTCAATATTCTGGGGGTTCTTCAGGTAGTTGGTGAAAAGGTCAAGTTTGGTCAGGAAGTTGACGTTCTTCACAATCTCGTCTTTCTTGTATGCAATATTTGCATATGCTCCGAGTTCAGTCCTGAACTTCTTTCCGGGATCAACCCCGAAGGCTCCCATTGCCGACAGTTGGTCATCCATAACGATTGTATTTTTGGATGTGAGGGGGGAGAGGAAGACAGAAAACTGCGGGTTCGGTTTGTAGTCCATACCAAGGGAGAACAGGAGGTAGGCAGGTGCAAGAAGCGATGATATCCGGTTTTCGGTGTCAGGGTAGTTGTATCCGTTGTCCATCTGGGTCCTGAAGCTCATAAGGCCGGTATAAAACCATTTATCCGAAGCCTTGTGACCGTACTTCGACTGAAAGTCGATCCGGTCATCGGTCTTTACCCACCCCAGGTCATTGCCCTTCTGAATCATCTTGCCGTACCCCACAGTGAGGGCATTATCCCATGCTGACTTACCCTTTTTGTAATTTGCAGTGAAGTTCAGAAGGCCGTTCAGAGCCACGGAGTTCTGTCCGCCGGCTGCCCAGTTGGTAAAGGTTGCCTGCGACATGTTCAGGGAGAACACCCCGCTTTTGTCCCAGCCCTGTGTTGTGTCAGGTGCCTGGCTGAACAGCCCCTGGCTGTATCCTGCAAGAATTACAGCCACGGCGAATGCAACAATACTTTTTCTCATTTCTATCATATTTTCTGCAATTATAACAAAAAGGGACCAATCATGTAGAATCCCGGTCTGACAGGGGTTTGCCACGGTCATTGCTGGTCAAGTGACCCGAATACTCTTTGGAGCAGAGGAGTAACTCTGGCACTTACCTCTTTCCTGATCTTAAGTTCTTCTCCCTCAATCTTCAGAAAGACACCGTCAAGAGCCCTGGCTGTGAGGAAATCGTCAAGATCTGTGTTGACAGGCTTGAATCCAGCCAGCCTGCCGGCCACACTGTTCGCAACAGTATTCCACTTGTCAGTAAGTGTCGTCCACGACTCCTGCGCTGAGACACCGGCAACAATCTCCTTTGAAGTGGAAGCGCTGATTTTTGGCCTGTAGAGTGCGTACAGGTCGTTACGGGTGGTTCGACGCAGGTATTCGGTGGCAGCGTTGTCTGCTCCGTGAAGGATGTTGTATCCGTCTGTGATCGTCATTTGCGTCACGGAATTGATGAATATCGGTGCTACTTCCCTTGCAGCATCCTCCGCTGCCCGGTTGATACTCAGCATCACATTGTCAATGAGTTGCTGACCTCCGGGAATCTTCGTGATATTGTCAACAATAACCTTTGCTTCGTCAGGGAGGGGTATTCTGACTGAGGGGTCACCCCAGTATCCGTCCTGTGCGGCCAGTCTTCCGGCTGCGTTACGTGCTCCGACAGTCAGTGCCTCCTTCAGGCCTCCGACAATATCAGCCTCGGTAAGCTGCGTGACCGCTGACACGGTCTGAAGAGTCTTCATCAGTTCCGCACAACCGGTCAGGACCAGCAGTGCAAGAATCATTAGGGTGATCCTGGTTTTTGCCATCAGGTTTGTCTGTTTCAGAATTATCAGATAGCCTGATACGGAATCAGGGTCTGTTTCTCCTGGTCCGAATCCTTAATATCCAGTATTTCGATCACCACATATTTGCTCATTCCCCGCCATGGGAGAGGTGCAATATATTCCTTATACCGGAGTTCGACGAACTTGCCGCTAGCCCTCTCAAGAACTTTTGCAAGGCTGTCACTGGTGATGCTGAATTCAAACTCATTGCTTTGAATTGCCCCGGGTGTTGGAGTCTTGAAACCTGTCTGGATAAGTTTTCCTTCCCAGGTCTTGAAGATGTAACCCTTCCGCACGAGGTAGTTGAGGTCTCCGGCCTTCACCCCTTCGCCAAATACAAAATAGTGACGCCACCAGAATATCACAGCGGCCGCAATCAGAAGAACTACGATTCCAATTGTAACTACTTTTCTCATCTTCAGTTAATTGAAAATTAAAGTTAATTATAATAATACGCAGGGAGCAGGCCTTCCTGCAACATTTTTCATACTTCCGACTGCCGGCTGGTACTGCCTTCCCGATCCGCCAGCCGGCGGATGTGGGATTGATCCTCCCTCTTCGCAGGAGTCCCAAACTGCCTTCCCGATCCGCCAGCCGGCGGATGTGGGATTGATCCTCCCTCTTCGCAGGAGTCCCAAACTGCCGACTGGTACTGCCGACTATTTAGTCTCCTCGTCCTTATCCTTCATACGCTCTTTCACCTCGGCAAAGGTTGCCTTCATGGTATCCCAGATGGAGTCGGCACCCTCCTTGACGGCATCCCATGCATCTGCGCCTGATTCCTTCAGGTCTTTTAGCTTTGACCTGCCCTCTTCCATCTTGAGCTCAAGCCTGTCGATATTCTCCTGGTACTTCAGTTTTGTTTCAGCCGTGGCATTTTTTGCCCTTTCCTTCAGCCTGTCAATATCAGCTCTCCATTCATCCAGCTGTTCCTGTATTTTCTGCTGGTAAGATTCTTTCTTTTCCTGGTCTTCCATAATTGTATTATAGTATTAAGTTATTAAAATTAGATCGTGTATAGTAATTCAGTAGAGCTTGACAGTATTTAGTTTGTCAATGAATTTCTGCACCACTGCCTGCTGGGCATCAATCTTTGATTTCATGACATTCTGCTCGCTCTCGTTCCGTGGTATTGCCCTGTCTGCCTGATCTATGTCTGACCTGGCTTTGTTAATCCTGTTCTCTGACTTACCTATTTCATTCTGAAGCTGCTTGCGCCTCTTCTCAAGTTCCTTGATCTGGGCTGCCATCGCATCACGGCCGGCACCAACCGGCATAGCCATCATCTCATTGTTTTTCCCGATGATCTCATTTGAGAGGAGGCTTAGCTCATTGTGTTTAACTAGCAGTTTCTCCTGTTCGTCATTTACAGTGTTACGCTTGTTCTTTGCTGTTTTCTGGCTCCGGGCCTTGCTGTTTTCAAGGCTGCCAAGCTCCTGTTTCAGGTCACGGAGAATCTTCTCCTCCGCTGCAAGCTCCTCCTTGACGAAGTCAATGTACTGGTCCTTTGCAAACTCCTTGAGATAGTTCCTTGCTGAGGTCAGCTGTATATCACCAACGGCAGCTTCCACATACTGGTCTTTCTTAAGTTCAATTGAGACCATCAGCCTGCTAAGCGTGTCTTCATTCATCAGCCGGCTGTAAATGTTCACCGGAGAAGGAGAGACTTCCTTGATGATTGCCCCGAAGATTGTCATCTCACCGTTGTCGGTCTGCACCTTCGATTTGGTACCTGACTCCTGCGTCTTGATCCAGTTCTTTAGTACCTTGTCATAACCGGCTTCAGGAATCGTCACATTAAACCCAGGATAGAGATAATTGCCAAACTGCACGCTGTCTTCAAGCACCTTGATCGGTTTCTGCCCGTTAAGGCCCGGTGCGGTGGTCAGCAGTGCGATACACAGGTAGAGTAAAGATCTTTTCATATCGTTCAAGTTTAGACCAATAATCAAAGATATTGCTCTTTTACCGGAAATCTACATTTTTTAACAATAAATTCAAATGCCGGCATCATTGTCAGGAACCGACCCGTCAAGGGCAAGAAGTGTAGCACGTTCTCCCTCCCTGATGATCTCCGCAGCCTTGTAAAAATCATAGGTGCCGTAAGAATCCTTCGCAACACTGACCATTATGTCAACCCGGCTGTCCATAAGTGTCAGGGAGGCGATCTGGTTTAGCATGATGCTTATGCTCCGGTTATTCAGGTTGAATATGCCGATGTCGTCCTTTTTGTGTTGAGGAATGTGTTTCCCGGCACGGGCATTTATATTCCTTATCATTTTGAGATATCCCTTTCCAACTGGTTCCTTTATATGCGGCTCAATCAAGACGTGCGGGATGTCTGCATTGACATTGACTACTGCCAGCAGATCTCCTTCAATCCTTTTAACCCTGTTTATCGGGATGGGATTTACGAGTCCGCCGTCTACATAATAGTCTCCTGCCAGCAGGAAGGGCTGAAAAAAAGTAGGAATTGATATTGATGCCCTGATGGCGTTGAACAGGCTCCCTGAACTGAAGACTCTTTCACGTCCGCGGATTATGTCTGTGGCCACAGCGCAATATGGTATAGACAGTTCCTCGATGTCCCGGTCATGTACTATCTCCTTCATCCTCTCAATGATCCTGTCTCCCTTGACAAGTCCCTTTTTGCTCAGGCTTATGTCAGTGAGTTTCAGCACCTCCATCACATCAAGCGAGCTGACCCATTCTTCAAATTCCTTGAGCCTGCCAGAGGCGTAAATGCCTCCAACCAGTGCACCCATGGATGTGCCTGCCACCGAGGTTATATTGTAGCCACGGTCCTCCAGCACCCTGATTGCACCTATATGTGCGAAACCGCGTGCTCCGCCGCTTGAGAGAACCAGTGCCACGTTTTTTTTCATGATGACTTAATATGAGTTTATGTCTGACTTAGACCATTCATTAGTCATTGTTTCACAAAGCGCTGTATATCACCTGTCAGGCGAAAGCTCTTTGGCCATTTCCGAGAAAAACAACAGATTGGATGAAGGTGTTCCTGGGGTTACCTCACATCCTGCCGAGAGTATTGCACGGCCGTCTGCTTCCCGGAAGAAAGCCGTGCTGCTGCTGCGGATCACCTCCCTGTCACCGTCCTGAACAACTGAAACCGGATCACTTTTGCCAGAAAAAACCTGGCCAGGTCGGAGAAGCTTCAGGGCATCTGTTACCGGACCCGTTCTGTGGTCAATGTCCACGATGTCAGCACCGGTCCGGAGTACCTCAGGAAGTATTGCCGAAATATTTCCGCAGATATGGATCTTGGCCATGGCTCCCAGCGAATGAATGTAGTCTACCAGCGCCTTCTCACGTTCAAAACAGAACTCAGTGTAAAGCTCCGGCGAGATAAGTGAACAGACAGAGTCACCTATTCCGATGCAGTGAGCACCGGCACTTACCTGAGGTGTGATGAAGGCTATGGCGCTCTCTGTAATTATATCAAGGGCCCTGTGCAGCTTATCTGGATATTCATACAGGTCAGTCATTGCCAGGTTGATATCCCTTATGTCACACCACGCAGCCAGCGGCCCTTCAACCCATCCGCAGATGAAAAGCTTTCCTGCAGTCTCCCTGTTGTAAATGGAAATCTCCTCTGACCGCTGTCTCATCCTTTTGTGATCCTCCGGACGAAGCACCTTCATCTTTTCAACGTCAGTAATATCCTCAATTGCATGACGCTGAACCTTTGGGAGGTCATTTTCAGGGTAAAGAAGGATAGTACCGAATGCTTCAGCCTCTGCCCAGGGGTCTGACATCGTGTTAACCCAGTCAGAGCCGAAATCAGATGCACACCTCATATTGGCCATACATTTGTGCGCAGGACT
>JAKAXP010000149.1 GCA_021816545.1 Bacteroidota bacterium | reverse complement strand
CAAGACAGTATGTACCGGCGTTGAAATGTTCCGCAAGATCCTCGATCAGGGCGAAGCAGGTGATAACGTTGGTCTTCTCCTCCGTGGTGTTGACAAGAAAGAGATCAAGAGAGGTCATGTTCTTGCTAAACCGGGTTCAATAACACCCCACACCAAGTTCAAGGCTGAGGTTTATGTGCTGAAGAAAGAGGAAGGCGGACGCCACACTCCGTTCCACAACAACTACCGCCCGCAGTTCTATCTCCGTACCCTTGACATCACCGGCGAGATTCAGCTCCCGGAAGGAACAGAGATGGTTATGCCCGGTGACAACGTGACCATAACAGTTGAACTTATCTACCCGGTTGCTATCAACAAGGGACTCCGTTTCGCTATCCGCGAAGGTGGCCGTACCGTTGGTGCAGGTGCCGTGGTTGATATCATCAGCTAAGACCTTATTAAATATATATATGGTAACCGTGCGCGTACGCGTACGGTTACCATCAAAATGTACACGGGTGTAGCTCAGTTGGTAGAGCACTGGTCTCCAAAACCAGGTGTCGGGAGTTCGAGTCTCTCCTCCCGTGCAAAAACGGAATTCTTGTTATGAAGATAGGAACGTACTTTAAGGAATCATATAACGAACTCATGCACAAGGTTACATGGCCATCATGGAGCGAGCTCCAGGGAAGCGCCACCCTTGTACTTGTCACCTCTGTTATCCTTGCCCTGGTAATATGGGCAATGGACTTCATTTTTGACAAGGCCATGAGCCTTATATATGGTCTGTTGTATTAAAATGTATAACGGTCACAGATGAGTGAAAACGTTAAGAAGTGGTATGTTCTCAGGGCTATAGGGGGCAAGGAGAAGAAGGTCAAGGAATATCTTGAGAATGAGATCGCCCGCCGTAACCTGCAGGATTACATCACCCAGGTGCTTATCCCCACGGAGAAGGTTTACCAGATCCGCTCAGGCAAAAAGGTGAGCAAGGAGCGCACCTTCTTTCCTGGATATGTCATCGTGGAGGCAGCGCTCGTAGGCGAAGTGCCGCACATTCTGCGCAACATACCCAATGTCCTCGGGTTCCTGGGGACACAGTCGGGTGAACCGACACCGATACGGAAGGCAGAGATCAACCGTATCCTTGGAAAAGTAGACGAACTGGCAGCCAGCGAGGAGGAACTCAATGTTCCGTTCGTTGTTGGCGAAACGGTTAAGGTAATAGACGGCCCCTTCAACAGCTTCACAGGAGTTATAGAAGAGGTCAATGAAGAGAAGCGGAAGCTCAAGGTGATGGTCAAGATCTTCGGACGAAAGACCCCGCTCGAGCTCAGCTTCATGCAGGTAGAGAAAGAAAGTTAGGGAATTAAGGAAATTGACAGCCGTGAATTATAATGCTTCCTTAAGCGGCCGTCATGCTCTCGCTATAAACAATGCAAATTTTTAATTATGGCAAAAGAAGTTGCTGGATTAATCAAATTACAGATTAAAGGCGGAGCAGCCAATCCATCTCCACCCGTAGGTCCCGCTCTGGGTTCCAAAGGGGTGAATATCATGGAGTTTTGCAAACAGTTCAACGCCCGGACACAGGACAAGGCGGGGAAAGTCATACCGGTTATTATAACGGTATACAATGACAAGTCTTTTGAATTTATCACAAAGACTCCTCCCGTTGCCGTTCAGCTGATAGAAGCATCCAAGGCAAAGAAAGGCTCAGCCGAGCCGAACCGTGCCAAGGTAGCATCAATCACATGGAACCAGGTGAAGACTATTGCTGAGGATAAAATGCAGGATCTTAACTGCTTTACCCTCGAATCCGCGATGAAGATGGTGGCTGGAACAGCCAGAAGTATGGGCATCACCGTAACAGGTGCATTCCCCGGTAAATAACAAATAAGTGAATAGAAATGGCTAAGCTTACCAAGAATCAGAAGTTTGCGCTCGCGAAAGTTGAGCACGGCAAACTCTATACTTTGTCAGAAGCGGCAGCATTGGTAAAAGATATCACTACTACGAAGTTTGATGCCTCCGTTGATATTGACGTAAGGCTTGGGATTGACCCGCGCAAATCGAACCAGATGGTTCGTGGCGTTGTCTCCCTTCCTCACGGCACCGGCAAGGAAGTCAGGGTTCTCGCCCTGGTTACCCCCGACAAGGAGGCTGAAGCAAAGGAAGCAGGCGCTGATTATGTGGGTCTCGACGAGTGGGTGGAGAAGATCAAGGCCGGCTGGACCGACGTGGACGTAATCATTACCATGCCCTCAGTGATGGGTAAGATAGGTCAGCTGGGACGAGTACTCGGTCCCCGTGGTCTCATGCCGAACCCCAAAAGCGGAACGGTGACCATGGAGATCAGCAAGGCTGTCAAGGAGGTTAAGCAGGGAAAAATCGACTTTAAAGTAGATAAAGCCGGTATAGTACATGCTTCCATCGGAAAAGTATCTTTCGAACCTCATAAGATCGTTGAAAACGCAAGGGAATTCCTCTTTACCATCAACAAACTAAAACCCGCATCAGCGAAGGGAACATACGTCAGAAGTATCTTCCTCTCAAGCACGATGAGCCCGGGGCTGAAAGTTGATACCAGGAGCCTTGATGTTTAACTGAAAGCACAAACTCAGAGAGATTATGAGAAGAGAAGAAAAAGCCGATATAATCAACAGTCTGGCTGAAACCCTTAAGGAATACAGCCACTTTTACCTGACTGACACTGCACAGCTCAACGCTGCTGACACCAGTGATCTCAGAAGGAAGTGTTTCGAGAACCAGATCAAACTGGTTGTCGTGAAAAACACCCTCCTCAAGAGAGCCCTGGAGCAGGCGGGACTTGAGTGCGGAGAACTTTTCCCCGTACTGAAGGGCTCCACTGCCGTCATGTTCTCGAATAACGGAAACACTCCTGCAAAAATGATAAAGGAGTTCCGTAAATCGCATCCGAAACCCCTGATCAAGGGAGCCTTCGTTGAATCATCCGTATACACAGGTGAAAACCTCCTTGAGACCCTCGTGGCACTCAAGTCAAGGGAAGAACTTATCGGTGATATCATCATGCTCCTCCAGTCGCCCGCGAAGAATGTCATCTCCGCGCTGCAGTCCGGCGGTTCAACAATCCACGGTGTTCTGGAAACACTGTCAAAAAAAGAATAATCAATTAGTTAATCAAATTAAAAATTCCTATAGAAATGGCAGATCTTAAGAAATTTGCAGAAGAGCTGGTGAACTTAACCGTTAAAGAGGTTAACGAGCTTGCAAAAATACTGAAAGAAGAGTACGGCATTGAACCCGCAGCAGCAGCAGTAGCAGTTGCAGCTCCCGCAGCAGGCGGCGAAGGCGCACCGGCAGCAGCCGAGAAGACTTCGTTTGATGTCATCCTCAAGAATGCAGGCGGCCAGAAGCTTCAGATCGTCAAGCTGGTGAAGGACCTTACCGGCCTTGGCCTGAAAGAAGCTAAAGCTGTTGTTGACGCCGCTCCCGGCCCAGTGAAAGAAGGCGTATCAAAGGAAGAGGCAGAGAACATTAAGAAAACATTGGAAGAATCAGGAGCTGAAGTTGAACTTAAATAAGTTATACCTGATTACCGGGTTTACAGGTTTAGTCCCGTCAACAGACGGGGCTAAGCCTTTTTGTCATTTTTCATAAGTTCACTTAATCCTACCATAAATGTCCTCAAATAATACCGAAAGAGAAAGTTTCGCATCCAAGAAAGATCAGCTTGAATATCCTGATTTTCTTGAGATTCAGTTAAAATCATTTTCCGAGTTTTTCCAACTCGGTACAACACCCGAGAACAGGAGGAAAGAGGGCCTTTACCAGGTCTTCATGGAGAACTTCCCTATTACCGATACCAGGAACAACTTCGTGCTGGAGTTTCTGGACTATTCAATTGACCCTCCCCGATACACAATTGATGAGTGTATCGAGCGCGGGCTGACCTTCAGCGTTCCGCTCAAGGCAAAACTGAAATTATACTGCACTGACCCCGAGCACGAGGATTTTGACACAGTCATCCAGGATGTTTACCTGGGAGTTATCCCCTATATGACCGAACGCGGAACGTTCGTCATAAACGGTGCAGAAAGAGTAGTCGTATCACAGCTCCACAGATCACCCGGCGTTTTCTTCGGGCAGAGCATTCATGCCAACGGCACCAAACTCTATTCCGCAAGGATCATCCCGTTCAAGGGATCATGGATAGAGTTCGCCACTGACATCAACAATGTGATGTACGCCTACATCGACAGGAAGAAAAAGCTGCCTGTCACCACACTCCTCAGGGCCATCGGCTTTGAGAGCGACAAGGATATCCTGGAGATCTTCAACCTCGCTGAGGAACACAAGGTCTCAAAGGTCAACATAAAGAAACTCGTCGGCCGTAAGCTGGCTGCAAGGGTACTCCGTACCTGGGTTGAGGATTTCGTTGACGAGGATACCGGCGAGGTGGTCTCCATCGAGCGTAATGAGGTGGTCCTTGACAGGGAAACTGTAATTGAAAACGAACACATTGACCTGATTGTTGACTCCGGGGCCAAGTCAATCCTGCTTCACCGCGATGACGTCAGCCTCTCGGATTTCGCAATCATATACAACACACTGCAGAAAGACCCATGTAACTCCGAGAAGGAGGCAGTGCTTTACATATACCGCCAGCTCCGCAATGCCGAGCCGCCGGATGAGGCAACAGCTCGTGACATCATAGATAAGCTCTTCTTCTCTGACAAGAGGTATGACCTCGGTGATGTGGGACGTTTCCGCATCAACCGCAAGCTCAACCTCAACATCGAGATGAGCACCAAGATCCTTACAAGGGAAGATATAATCGCCATCATACGTTACCTCATCGAGCTCATCAACTCGAAGACTGACGTTGACGATATTGACCACCTTAGCAACAGGAGGGTACGTACTGTCGGCGAACAGCTCTCGGCACAGTTCAGTGTCGGTCTTGCACGTATGGCACGCACAATCCGTGAGCGCATGAACGTGCGTGACAATGAAGTCTTCACACCTGTTGACCTTATCAACTCGAAGACCCTGTCATCGGTCATCAACTCGTTCTTCGGCACGAACCAGCTGTCACAGTTCATGGATCAGACAAACCCGCTTGCCGAGATAACTCACAAGCGCCGTCTCTCGGCCCTCGGCCCGGGCGGTCTTTCCCGTGAACGTGCAGGTTTCGAGGTACGTGACGTACACTATACTCATTACGGACGTCTCTGTCCCATTGAAACACCTGAAGGACCGAACATCGGTCTTATCTCTTCGCTCTGCGTCTATGCACGCATCAACGAGCTGGGTTTCATTGAGACTCCCTACCGTGATGTTGCTGACGGAAAGGTGAACCTCAACAACGCAGATGTGAAGTGGCTCACCGCCGAGGATGAGGAGTACCTCACCGTGGCCCAGGCCAACGCACCTGTGAAGGATGACGGCACCTTCATCAATCCGAGGGCCAAGTCAAGGCTCGGGGCTGACTATCCGTACGAGGAGATTGCCAAGGTTCAGATGATGGACGTTGCTCCAAACCAGATAGCATCCATCGCCGCATCACTCATCCCGTTCCTTGAGCATGACGATGCCAACCGTGCGCTCATGGGATCAAACATGATGCGCCAGGCCGTTCCTCTTGTAAGGCCCGAGGCTCCCATAGTGGGCACCGGCCTTGAGGCACAGGTGATCCATGACTCCCGCATCCTCATCGTTGCTGAAGGAGAAGGTGTTGTTGAGTACGTTGACGCAAACGAAATCGTTATACGCTACAGCCGCACCGACGAGGAAAAATTCGTCAGCTTTGACGATGACATCAAACGCTATACACTTCCCAAATATCACAAGACAAACCAGAACACCACAATCAACCTCATTCCTATTGTAAGGAAAGGTGAGAAAGTGGTTAAAGGCCAGGTGCTTACCGAGGGGTACGGCACCAAGAACGGTGAACTGGCCCTCGGTCGTAACCTGAAGGTGGCTTTCATGCCCTGGAAAGGCTACAACTTTGAGGATGCCATCGTGATAAGTGAGAAGGTTGTCCAGGAAGATATCTTCACATAGATC
>JAKAXP010000148.1 GCA_021816545.1 Bacteroidota bacterium | reverse complement strand
TCTTAATAATAAGCCTTCCGCCCGAGAGATCAATTCCTGATGTGTTTATGAGACCAAATTCAAATCTTCTCCTGGTATTTGGCGTGTAAACGGCAACACCGTTGGCAATTCCAACCCTTGTTACTCTGCCCACGGGAGAAACATGATCAACAGCCAGATCGCCATAGGCGGAATAATTCCCCGAGCGGTTGAAAACAATACTCAGCATCGGGATTGTATCCTGTTCAAACCTCAGGCGGGGTTCTGCGATAGTCACACCCGATGATGGCTCACCAACCCTGATTATTGCAGGAATGGTGATTCCGAAAATGGGAGTCAGCTGAACTGAAATTGATGACGGGTCAGTCACTGCCGCCTCCTCCTCACCCAGCGGTTTCTCTTTTGGTACGGCCCTGAAATAGAGATGTGACCTGTACTCCCCCGGTTCAAGAGTGCCGCTCTTTACCACCTGCAGCTTTACCGTCTGGGCTTCATTCGGACCCAGGGTGACCGTCCTCGGGAAAAACCTGAGATACGGACTGGCGAATCTTTGACCTTCATCCGGTTCGGTTATTGACTCAAACCCGCCCGCTTCGGTCATTCTTATCTCAATAAGCGAGATTGCATAGGTTGCCGTATCGGTTCCGATATTGGCAAGGTTCAGGTCCATGGACCTTTTGTTTCCTTCAAAAACAACCCTCCTGGGGGTGATGAGCAGGTTGCCCTGGGCCCATATATTTAAAGGAAAAAAGACCTGAAGCAATATCAGGCCTGTAATCGAAAGTCGTAGCAGCTGCTTGGACATTATTTGTTGTTTTTCAGGTTCCCTGTCAGTTAAAGTCGAATGTGATTGTGTATGTGCCTGTATACATCCCTACCGGGTTGTCATTCAGGGTCCCCACCTTGAGTGTAGCCCCGACATAAACGGTCTGGGAGCCGTCCTCAAGCATTCCGGCACCGGGAGTCGGTGACGGAACTGATTTCCAGTCTTCAACTGTCATTGTTTTTGCCGTACCCAGATGGGTTATTTTGACCGGTTCAGAAGGGAGGGTGACCGTGTAAGCAACTCCCGGGTCTCCGGTCACATAAAAGCTTGCGGCATTATGTGTACCGGACCCCGTCCATACACTACCCATCACGGATATGCTGTTGTCGGGGGTCAGGATCAGCTCACCACCCCGGGGCCCCGGAGAGAACTTCCCGAAACTCATCTGGGAAGTTTCAACCGCAGCAAGGGTGGTTATCACCTGCGCCGTGATATGCCCGGTTGCACTGACCGGCGGGGCAATCTGTGAGAAAGCCACTGCTGCCGGCAAGGCAATCAGGCATAACAGGCTGAAAAGATATCTCCTGAATGTGGTCATAAAACAGACCGGTTGGTTTAAATCCTTAAGCGGTCTGTTAGTTGTAGTTCACTGTCACAGTAAAGCCGGCAGCATTGGTATAGGTACCCGAAGCCTGGCTTGCTCCCACGTTAAGTGTAGCTCCTACGTTAAGTGTTTCGGTGCCTCCTGTAAGCGTTCCGGTACCCGAGGGGTTGCTTGTAAATGTGTCAACCACCATGTTCTGTGTGCCGTTGCTTATTGTATGGCTGGCCGGCAGGGTGATGGCATAGGTTGCACCGGCAAAACCTGTAACAGTAAACCTTGCAGCCGTTACTGTTCCTGCAATTGAGGGAGAGGTGAGACCGTTAAGCGTACGGGTTCCGGCCGGTACAAGAACTACGGTACCCCCGTCTGTGTCCGCAATGATGTTGCCAAAACTCATGTTTGCAGCCTGGGTAATTGTAATCGGTGATACAATTACTGCCGTTGCAGTAGCTGTGGCTGAAGACTGTGCAAATGCTCCGGCTGTAAATGCAAACAGAACAATCGAAAATGCGAGGAATTTTTTCATCTTTTGTTTAAGTATTAGTTATTAATAATTTGTTTGTTTGGTCTATTCCGCTTTGACCATTTATACAAGACATCATGCACTGGGGTTACATGACATTTTGTGAATCGTAAAATTAAACGGACGAACAGGTCGATTATTTTGACGAATATCGAATTATCAACAACTTTCCGCTGTTTTCAACAGGTTCAGAAGCTGCTGCTGCCATCCCAGCAGTGTGTGCATAGCTTCTCCCGCGGAAGGCCGATAGCCTCCACCAGATCATCAAGTCGTTGAAACATAAGGCTATCCATGCCAAGCATAGTGGCAATCTCCTTTACCATTAGCTCATGCTTCTCTGAATCAGGATCAAGATAATCCTCGATATTCTTCTCTTCCCCCTCCAGCCGTACTATGGCCTTGCGGGCGGCAAGCTCAAGGGTTGAGCGTGACTGTGAGAAGTTCAGGAAGGGGCACGGGTAAAGCAACGGAGGGCATGCAATTCTCATATGCAGTTCGGAGGCGCCGGCTTCACGCAGATCTATTGTGTTGTCACGGAGCTGGGTTCCCCTGACAATACTGTCATCAAGAAATATAATCTTTTTCCCCCGGGTAAGCTTCTTATTCGGAATGAGCTTCATCTTTGCCACAAGCTCACGCTGTATCTGTCTCTGCGGCATGAAACTGCGCGGCCAGGTGGGAGTGTACTTTGAGAATGAGCTCATATAGGGTAGCCGTTTTTCGTTGGCATAGCCGAAAGCATGACCCACTCCTGAGTCTGGAACACCGCAAACGAAATCGGCCACCACTGAGTCGCGGCCCGCAAGAGCAGCTCCGCAACCGTAACGGACCTCCTCTACATTGCGTCCCTCATAATCTGACGTCGGGAAGCCGTAATACACCCATAGGAATGAACAGATCTGCATCCTCTTTCCTGGCGCCTTAAGCCTGGTAAAACCGTTCGCACGGATGTGCACAATCTCCCCGGGACCAAGGTAATATTCTGTTTCAAAACCGGTATTTGGAAAGGAACAGGTCTCCGATGCCACCGCACGGGCACCCTCCTTACTGCCAATCACCACCGGCGTCCGGCCCAGTTTGTCGCGTGCCGCAATAATGCCATCGGGCGTCAGCAGCAGAAGAGAACATGACCCCTGAATCTTTTCAAATACGTTAGTGATCCCTTGAACGAAGGAATCTCCCTCACATATAATATTGGCAACCATCTCCGTGGGGTTGATATTGCCCATGAAGTTTTCCGTAAAATGTTTCTTGCGCGCCAGGAAGAAATCGGCAAGCTCGTTTATGTTGACAATCCTTGAAACGGTTACCAGTGCAAACGGACCCAGGTGCGAATTGAAGAGAATCGGCTGCGGGTCGGTGTCGCTTATAACCCCCATCCCGCTGTTCCCGCTGAATTCTTTCAGCTCAGCCTCAAACTTGTTCCGGAAATACTCATTTTCAAGGTTGTGTATTCTTCTCCTGAATCCAAGAGCGGAGTCATAGTACACAAGCCCGGCCCTCTTTGTGCCAAGGTGGGAATGATAATCCGTTCCGTAGAATACATCGTCAATACAACTCCTTTCGGAGACAGAACCATAAAAGCCGCTCATAACAGGAAACCGATCTAATTTTTAGCTTAAATTGTAAGGCGAAGATAATCAAAGCGGAGAAAAATTTGTTGTACTGTAATAATTGCTAATTTTGAACCGGATAAAAAAACAAACAAATGGAAAATCAGGAAAAATATCAGGCTGAACACGTTGAGCATAAAAAAGGTGCTCCGGTTGTCATGATTGTGTCAACCATAATCCTGACGCTTGGCTTAATTGCCCTGGTGGTACTTTACTACAACCAGAAAAGCAAAATGGTTGAAATGGAGCAGGTACTGACCGAGGAGAAGGACTCCCTGGCAAACGAACTCCGCATGATGATGTACGGCTATGACACTCTGAAGACCAGCAATGATACACTCAATGCCGAGCTTCAGCGTGAGCGCACCAGGATACAGAAGCTCCTGGAAGTCAGCGCATCAAACGCTCAGCTGATAAGAAAATACAAGGCTGAGATAAGCACAATGCGTGATATTATGAAGAGCTATATAGTTCAGATAGACTCACTGAACACACGCAACCAGGTACTCACTGCCGAAAACGTGGAGATCAAACAACAGATGACCGCAGTCCAGGAGACAAATGTTGAACTCGAAAAGGTGAAGGAGGAGCTCACGTCAAAGGTCAATGTTGCAGCTGTTATACAGGCAAAGGATGTTGTTGCCGTGGCGCTCAACAAAAAACGGAAGGAGACCGATGAGCTCAGAAACCTTGACAAAGTGCGCGTTTGCTTCACACTAAGGGAAAACCCGATTGCAGCAGCAGGAAACAAGGTTGTATACCTGAGAGTTGTGCGCCCTGACCAGCTGGTCATTACCCCCTCTCCCGACAACCTCTTTGAAGTCAAGGGCGAGCAGCTGATATTCTCCGCCAACAGGGCCGTTGACTATGCAAATGCTGACATCGAAATGTGTATATTCCTTGACAATACAGGCGATTTCATCCCGGGAACATACAATGTCGAGCTTTACCTTGAAGGTGAAAAAATCGGAGGTGGCTCCTTCACGCTGAAGGGAAGAGGCTGATCAGAGATCTGCCAGCAATTCGGCAATAATATTGTCAGATATCATCTTGCCCTGGTCTGTAAGGACCAGGGTATTTTTTTCCCTTTTCATCAGGCCATACCTGATATACTTGCCGGAAAGATTGACAAGATAATCATGCAATTCCTTGTCATAAAACTCCTCAACGTGCTGCAGATCAATACCCCACATCGTACGAAGGGAAGTCATTACATATTCATTGAAAACAGTAATCCGGTCAAGCTCTTCCCGCTCGCAGGGTATCTCCCCGGCGGAAATAGCCTTTATGTATTTGCGTACATCTGAAACGTTCCACTGGCGTGAGCGCCTGTCAAACGAATGGGCTGACGGGCCAAGCCCGATGTACGGAAGCTGTTTCCAGTAGGATGAGTTATGCCTGGAAATAAATCCCTCCTTCGCAAAATTTGAAATTTCGTAGTGGATGAATCCATGTTCCCGGCAAACACTACCAAGAAGTGAGAACATTGATGCCGACACTTCCTCGTCGGTCTCCTTCAGTTTCCCCTCTTTCTTCATCCTGCCGAATTTTGTTCCCTCCTCAACTGTAAGATGATAGGCAGAAAGGTGGGTCACGGGGAAGGAAAGGGTCTTTTCAAGGTCAATCCTCAGATCAGCCGGCGTCATCCCGGGAACGCCGTATATCAGGTCGGCCGAGACATTTGATATTCCTTCGCTGAAGACCATTTCGAGGGCCCTGGCAGACTGTGCAGCATCATGACGCCGGCCGAGATACCGAAGCCGCCTGTCATCCCATGACTGCACCCCCAGGCTTATCCTGTTGATTCCTGCCTCTTTCAGGGAGCGGAACAAACCCTCGTAAACATCATCCGGATTTACCTCAAAGGTTACTTCGGGATCTTCGGCAAATGAGAAATCCTTCTTCAGGACATCAATGATTTTTGCTACTGTTGCCGGTTCAAGAAGTGAAGGAGTGCCTCCTCCGAAATATAGAGTTTCCACAGTTTCTCCCTCAAGGTAGGAAGACCTGAGTGATGCCTCCCGTATTACTGCATGAACAAGTGCTTCGCTAAGACTGTTATCAGTTATACTGTAAAAGTCACAGTAGCTGCAGAAGCTCTTGCAGAAAGGTATGTGAATATAGACACCGGCCATGTGGAAAATATATACTTTAAAAATACAAAAGATTTAATATTAGTTTGTAATTTTCACAATCTCAAAAACGGGGCATGATTTATCTCTTTATAAAACAATACTATAAGAGTATCATCATTGGTATTCTTATACTCTGGCTGAGTCTTTCCGGAAGCAAATCGCTGATACCCGGAAAAATGCTCGGCATACCGTATATTGACAAGATTGGTCATTTCGCCATGTATACGTTTTTTTCAGGTGTTCTTCTTCTTGATTCGTGCCGCTGGCGCACAAGCCGCCATTTAAGGTATGCCGTATTGCTTTTCCCCCTTCTTTTTGGTGCGCTGATGGAGATCCTGCAGATGACTCTCACAACATCCCGCAAGGCGGAAACACTTGATCTTGTTGCAAATATAACCGGAGTCAGCGCAGGGATCCTG
>JAKAXP010000147.1 GCA_021816545.1 Bacteroidota bacterium | reverse complement strand
AGGCTTCATCAGCCTGCCCAACTCCATGTATTTCAGCTTATTCACTACTGCCTACTGCCTATTGCCTCTTGGCTACTGCCTAAACCTCAGGTTTCATCTGCGGGAAGAACAGCACATCCTGTATTGAGGGCTGGTTGGTCATGAACATTGTCAGCCTGTCGATACCCATTCCCATCCCTGAGGTTGGAGGCATGCCGTATTCAAGTGCCCTGACGAAGTCCATGTCAATGAACATGGCTTCATCATCTCCCTTTTCTGAAAGACGGAGCTGATCCTGGAACCTCTCAAGCTGGTCGATCGGGTCATTCAGTTCCGAGTATGCGTTGGCCAGTTCCTTGCCGTTGACCATAAGCTCAAAACGTTCTGTCATGCCGTGCTTGCTCCGGTGCTTTTTCGTCAGCGGAGAGGTCTCCTGCGGGTAATCTATGATAAATGTTGGCTGTATGAAGTGATGTTCACACTTCTCTCCGAAGATCTGGTCAATCAGCTTTCCCTTGCCCATGGAAGGCGAGTGTCCGATGTCCATCCTGTCGCATTCGCGGCGAAGGTCTTCCTCGCTCATGTCAGTGATGTCTATACCGGCATATTCCTTAATGGCGTCTGTCATTGAAATGCGCCTGTAAGGGGCCTTGTAGTCTATAACATGATCCCCCAGCGGGACTTTTGTCGTGCCGTGCAGGTCCATGGCCACCTTCTCAAGAATCATTTCGGTGAACTCCATCATCCAGTTGTAGTCCTTGTAGGCAACGTAGATCTCCATCACGGTGAATTCCGGGTTGTGGGTGCGGTCCATACCCTCATTGCGGAAGTCCTTCGCAAATTCATAGACACCATCATATCCGCCAACTATGAGGCGCTTCAGGTAAAGTTCGTCCGCTATGCGGAGGTAAAGAGGAATGTCAAGTGCATTGTGATGGGTAATGAACGGTCTTGCAGCGGCGCCGCCAGGAATAGGCTGAAGCACTGGGGTTTCAACCTCAAGGTAACCATAGGAATCGAAAAGCTCACGCATTGATCTGATGATCTGGGTGCGCTTGCGGAATGTTTCACGCACCTGCGGATTGATTATGAGGTCAACGTACCGCTGGCGGTAACGCATTTCAGGATCAGTGACCGCATCATAAAGGATGCCGTCCTTTTCCTTGACGACCGGCAGGGGGCGAAGTGATTTGCTGAGAAGCACAAGTTCCTTCACGTGCACGGTTATCTCGCCCATCTGGGTACGGAAGGCAAAACCCTTCACGCCTATTATATCTCCGATATCAAGGAGTTTCTTAAACAGGGTATTATACAGAGTCTTGTCCTCACCGGGGCAGAGATCGTCACGCCGTACATATATCTGTATCCGGCCCGATGAGTCCATCAGCTCGGCGAAGGATGCATTGCCCATTATGCGGCGGCTCATGATCCGGCCTGCGAGGCATACATCAGGGAATTTGTCTTCGGTGTCGCTGAAGCCGGCCAGTATTTCCGCAGCAGTTGTATTGACAGGGAACATTGCTGCCGGGTACGGATCAATACCAAGTTTGCGTATCTCTTCAAGTGATTGCCTGCGAACCAGTTCCTGTTCGCTAAGTTGGGGTATGCTCATGCTTTGAAAAATTTTTGCAAAGGTACTATAATGAAGGCAATCGACAATAGGTAGTCGGCAGTACCGGTCAGCAGTCGGCAGTACCAGTTGGCAGTACCAGTTGGCAGTACCAGTCGGCAGTGTGAGTTTTGGGTGAAAACGTGGGCCCGAAAGACCAGGCCTGGTCCAGGATGGATGATGGCAGGAAGAAGCTTAATGGTTCGGATCCAGTGACTGGATATGCTCGCGAAGCAGCCTCTGCAACCGGCGGGTCAGAGTTCCCGGGGTTCCTTCACCAATCACCTGTTCGCTGATCCGGGTTACAGGTACAATCTCACCTGTGGTGTTGGTGATGAAAGCCTCATTCATGTATGGGATCATATCTGCTGCCACAGCTTCTTCCGCCACGCTTATGCCATTGCCTTTCGCAACAGCGATAACATTTTTCCTGGTTATGCCCGAGAGTATGCCATTGTTTTCGGGATGTGTGTAAAGTGTTTCGCCCCTGACAAAAAAGATATTTGAATGTGCCCCTTCGGTCACAACGCCGTTACGTACGAAGCATACCTCAGCGAATCCCCTGTCATGTGCCTCCTGGTAGGGCAGGATATTGGCGATCAGGGCGGTGGTCTTGATATCACACCGGTTCCACCGGGGATCAGGTGTAAGCCAGATGCCGACTCCCTGCTCGGCTGCCAGGGTGTTTATGCTTTGCCTGCGTGCGAAACCGTAGACTGTAGGCTTCACAGGCGGATCCGGAAACGCGTGGGTACGCGGTGCAACCCCGCGGGTGACCTGGAAATAAACAATTGCACACTCAGTTCCCAGGCCGTTTCGCTGTATAAGCTCTCCCGCAATCTCCTCAAATTTCGAATCATCATCCCAGATGATCCGGGTCTCGTGAAGGCTGCGCCTCAGCCTCGCGGCATGGCCGCTGAGATCAAAAAAATAGCCTCCGTACCAGCGGATTACTTCATAAATACTGTCTCCCAGGAGAAAACCCCTGTCGTCGGGACTGATCATTGCCTTGTCCCGCGGGACGAACTGTCCGTTAAGAAAAACCTCATCCATATTTTAAAAACTTTGATCCTTCAGGTCCGCAAATTCACGCACCCTCGCACCACATTCCACCCTTCACAGGGTCGCGGAATTATATCCATCAAAGATACACTTTCGTTGCTTCGGTCATTCAAAAATCACCCCATCCGTAGTTTTAATTATGTACCTTTGCATATTCATGAATTCAGGGAATCATTAATTATGACAGGCACGAGGCGATTGCCATCATGGCTCAGGATGGAGAGGGCAAGCGGGGAGAGCTACACAATGGTGAAGAAGCTTGTGGAGAGCCATCGTCTGCATACAATATGCACCTCGGGCAACTGCCCGAACATAGGGGAGTGCTGGAATGCCGGCACTGCCACCCTGATGATCCTTGGTGACATCTGTACCAGGTCATGTAAGTTCTGCGGAACGAAGAGCGGCAGGCCCATTCCTCCTGATACGGGAGAACCGGAAAGAGTGGCACAGGCTGTGAAAACCATGCACCTGAAGCATTGTGTCATCACATCAGTTGACCGTGATGACCTGCCTGACGGCGGCTCGTATCACTGGGCTCAGACAATCAGGAGAATAAAGGAGGTAAACCCCGGTGTGACGATCGAGACGCTCATTCCCGATTTCCGGGGAAATACGGCAGATATTGACAGGGTAATTAATGCCGGCCCGGAAGTGATTTCGCACAATATTGAGACCGTCAGGCGCCTCACGCCGCTGATCAGGTCAGTTGCAAAATACGAGGTAAGCCTGGCAGTCCTGAGACATATAGCTTCGCGGGGTGTACGCGCCAAGTCTGGTATTATGCTGGGCCTTGGTGAAACTGAAGATGAGGTTAACGAATCCCTGAAAGACCTTTTTGCAACCGGTTGCAGAATTGTGACAATCGGTCAGTACCTTGCCCCGAGCCTTGAACATATGCCTGTGGTAGAATATGTTACGCCAGAGAAATTTGAGAAGTACAGGAAGAGGGGTTTTGAGATTGGTTTTGAGTTTGTTGAGAGCAGTCCGCTTGTCAGAAGCTCCTTTCATGCGGAGAAGCATGTGCAGGGCTGAGGGCGAAATTTACAATTACCCGGGCAGATATATTGACAGATGATTATGAACAATGTCGGCGCAAAGGTGATATTTGATGATCTTGGCTTAAGAGATTACAAGGAGACCTGGGATTACCAGGAGCGGTTCTTCAGTGCCAAGGTGGAAGAGAAGAGAGCGCCTGCATCTGACGGGGCCTTGACTCCTGACCGTCTCATCTTTGTTGAACACAATCATGTTTATACCCTTGGCAAGAGCGGCTCGGAACAGAACCTGCTGCTTGACTACATCCAGTTGCAGGCCCGCGATGCATCGTTCTACAGGATCGACAGGGGCGGTGACATCACATATCACGGTCCCGGCCAGCTGGTAGGGTATCCCATCTTCGACCTGGATGGTTTGGGGATAGGGCTTCGCGAATATATTCAACTGCTTGAAGAAGCAATTATCAGGTGTATCTCCCGTTTCGGTATTGAAGGGAGCCGCCTGGAGGGCGCCACAGGAGTCTGGATTGATCCTGGCAAAGGTGCCCTTGCAAGAAAGATTTGTGCAATTGGCGTAAGGGCCTCGAGATTCGTGACGATGCACGGCTTCGCTCTCAACGTAAGCACTGACCTCTCCTATTTTAACCATATCAACCCATGCGGCTTCACCGACAAAGGTGTGACAAGCATTGAGAAAGAGACGGGGCGAAAGATTGCAATGGAGGATGTTAAGCGGGTTATGTATGACTCAATGAGGGAGGTCTTCGGATATGAATATTATTAAAAATAAATATAATGGAGAAAAGGTGGCTCTTGAAAGAGAGGGGCGACACACGTGTCGTCACGACCCTGGCGACAGAGATGGCGGTGCCTGCCGCTGTCGCCAGCCTGATGGCTCAGCGGGGCATCACGACAAAAAGCCAGGCTGAAGAATTCTTTAATCCCACTCTCGGATCCCTGCATGACCCCTTCCTGATGAAGGACATGAACAGGGCTGTTGACAGGATCAGCACGGCAATTTCGAGAAACGAAAAGATACTTGTGTACGGCGATTATGATGTTGACGGTACAACATCTGTGGCGATGCTTTACTCTTTCCTGAGGGAGAGGCATTCAAGCCTTGATTATTACATCCCGGACCGCTACCATGAAGGATACGGACTTTCTTTAAAGGGGATTGATTATGCTGCTGAGGGGAACTGCAGGCTTATAATTGCGCTCGACTGCGGCATCAAGGCTGTTGACAAGGTGAAATATGCCCGGTCAAAAGGGATAGATATTATCATATGTGACCATCACCTGCCGGGTGACAGCATCCCGGAGGCTACGGCTGTCCTTGACCCCAAACAGCCGGGATGCGGTTATCCGTACAAGGAGCTGTCAGGATGCGGTGTGGGATTCAAGCTGATGCAGGCAATCTGTAAGGTACAGAATATCCCTTTTGAAAAGATAATTTCTTACCTCGACCTGGTTGCCGTCAGCATAGGGTCTGACATTGTGCCGATGACCGGCGAAAACAGGGTGCTGGCATATTACGGGTTAAAGCAGCTTAATGATTCACCCCGCCTGGGATTTCAGAAAATCATTGAAAAGGCCAAGATACGGAAACCGCTGGCCATTGAGGATGTGGTGTTCCGGATCGGGCCCCGGATCAATGCTGCCGGCAGGATGGAGTCGGGGAGCAGGGCCGTTGAGCTGCTGGTATCGCAAAATCCGCAGGAAGCTCTTACAATCTGCGAAGCCATTGACATCAACAACGATGACCGCCGGAAAAAAGACAGCGAGATAACATCTGAGGCGCGCCGTATGGTGAGCGAGGACAACAGGTCTGGAAACGCCCGTACGACTGTGCTGTTCCACCAGGGATGGCACAAAGGTGTTATAGGAATAGTTGCATCGCGACTGATCGAGACATATTACAGGCCTACGGTGATACTCACCGAATCGAAGGACGGGTTTGCCACCGGCTCTGCCCGAAGCGTGCCCGGGTATGACCTGTACCAGGCAATCGAATCATGCTCTGATCTTCTTGAGAGCTTTGGCGGGCATATGTTTGCTGCCGGGCTGACCCTTAAACAGGAGAACCTCCAGCAGTTCCGCGAGCGGTTTGAAAAATTTGTCAGCGAGACTATCAGGGATGAGCACCTTGTCCCTTCCGTCAACATTGATGAGGAGATACCCCTGGAAGATGTAACCATGGAGCTTTACCGGAACCTTGAGCGGTTCCAGCCATTCGGTCCAGATAACATGGCGCCGGTGTTTGCCTCGCGCAGGGTCAAAACCCTTGCCTGCCAGCCTGTCGGCACCAACGGCATGCATCTCAAGCTGACCTTTGCCAGGCAGAACGGTGAGCCGGTTGACGCCATAGCTTTTGGCCAGGCAGACATGAGATCGG
>JAKAXP010000146.1 GCA_021816545.1 Bacteroidota bacterium | reverse complement strand
AGAGTTGGGGACAAAAACAGATCACATTCTGATGATAATTTGCCTGGCTGCCTCATTGATCGATGGCTCCCTGATTACGGCAATAAAGAAAAGAGTGAAGCATGAAAAATAGCCAGATAAACCATAATGAAACACGCTCCGGTAAAAGAAAAGTATTCCTTAAGGCCGGAGCCATCCTTGGTTTATTCTGTTGTGTGCCTTCTGTCTTACTGACAACCCAGACTCCTCCCGGGTCACAGGCCAGGATCGGAATGATATTGACCACCATAGTTGGATCGCTTACCTTCCTGACCTTCTTCCTGCAGCTCAGACAAAATAAACCCAGTGATTAATACTGACAATACGCTATGAAAACCAGGATTCGTCGTTTCGCCATCTACTCCGTCATCCTTACATCTATGCTCTTCATATGTTTCACACTGTTGGATCTATTCGAAGGCACTGCCAGGGAAAAAATCATCAGGAATGCGATACTTTCAGTGGCAACCGGAGTGATGACCTCCGCCTCCCTGACCTTCTGGCCGAAATCTGCAGATCCAAAAGGGAGGTGATTTTTTAGCCTTTTACCAGATCACAGACCTTTGTCATCATCCCGCTATTTTTATACCTTTATCGGTGCAACCTTGATGCAACCGATGAACCAACTCGTTATCAGAAATAAAGCACAGGAGCTTGTCTTTCGCTTCCTGGGCGGACTGCTGCTCTTCTCTGTGGGTCTCCAGCTCTTCATCCATAACCCTAAAGGCGCCATATTCTGGATCCTGATCATCGTATTCATCCTGGCCGCAATACTCCTCTTTACCCTTAACTTCGGAGCACTTATCAACAGACTGACAGCCGACCAGGGCATACTTACTATCCGCTGGAACACCAAAATCTTTAAAAAACACCTCCGCATAGACCAGATCACAAGTATAACCGAAGACAAAAGGTTCATCCGCATAACCTTGAAGAACGGCCACACAGTCCGACTGCCGGTCAGATTGATGGATCCGGATAAACGCCGGGAGATCAGGAAATTCCTTAAAACAAATACCGGATTCTGATACAATCGCAAAGCCGGCCGGAGCCAGTACCGCTATAATTGCCTATCTTTATAAGGGCAAAACCTGCAGCCATGAAACAACTGGTACTTCGTAATACCCTGTATGAGAGGATATACCGCTCACTGGGGATCGTGTGCCTGGTGATGGTGATTATCATTGCCCTGACAGGCGATACAAACAACTGGCCGTTCTGGCTGCAGACAATAATACTGCTACTCCTGGCACTGGTCTTCATCAGCCTCAATTTCGGCACCCTCGTGAACCGGCTGACAGCCGAAAAAGGCCAGCTCACAATACGATGGTATACCAAACCCTTCAGGATAACCATCCGGATACACGAGATCGACGAGATACTGGCTGACGAAAACTCAATACGCATCATCCTAAAAACCGGACGCTCACTGCGGCTCCCGACAGGTATGCTCGAGTTCGAGGAGAAACGGGCCGTACGCAAATTCCTGAAGGAGACAACCGGCTTCTGATACCTATGCGCAGATACATATCCCTCATTTTTTTCATGGTTTCAGTCGGCGCTCATCTTACAGCGCAACGACCTGCCACTGCCACCCGCTTCACTGTCAGCGGCTATGTCACTGACGCCGGCAGCGGCGAACGGTTGATTGACGCCACAGTCTACGAAAAAGCCTCCTTCAACGGCACAACCACTAACAACTATGGCTTCTACAGCCTCCCCTTGCCCCCCGGGAAGGCGGAAATCATCGTCTCATACCTGGGTTATGACCCGGACACGGTTCTGGTGCAACTTTCAGGGGATACGGTTATCAACTTCAATCTGCTGATGTCATCAAGCGAGATTGACGCTGTTACCGTCACCGCCACAGGCCGCCGGGCAAAAATCGAAAGCACACAGATGAGCATGATTGACGTCCCGGTTGAGAAATTTCTTAAACTGCCTGTCATCTTCGGCGAGGCCGACGTGCTCAAGGTTATACAGCTTCTCCCGGGCGTGCAGTCGGGCACCGAAGGCTCCACAGGCATCTATGTCCGCGGTGGCGGTCCCGACCAGAACCTGTTCCTCCTCGACGGAGTGCCGGTCTACAACGCCAACCACCTCTTCGGGTTCATGTCGGTGTTCAATCCTGATGCCGTCAAGTCAGTCCAGCTCTATAAGGGCGGCTTCCCGGCACGGTACGGTGAACGGCTCTCGTCAGTGGTAGACATCCGCATGAAGGAGGGTAACGAGAAGGAGTTCCACGGCAACCTTGCCGTAGGACTGATCTCGTCGAAGCTGTCACTGGAAGGACCGATTATAAAGGACAGGACATCATACGTGATCTCAGCCCGGCGTACCTACTATGACATACTCGCCCAACCTTTTATAATGAAGTTCAACCAGGACCAGAATACCAGGACGGCTGGCGGCTACTACTTCTATGACCTTAATGCCAAGATCAACCATAAATTCTCAGAAAAGAGCCGGTTGTACCTCAGCTCATACCTGGGACGTGACCGGGCCTATTCACGGAACCGGAGCAGACCTGACTTCCCTGACCCTGACATGGACAGGTATGAATACAAAGACAGCTATGGCCTCGGTTGGGGAAACATGATCACTGCCCTGAGATGGAACTATCTTATTACCAACAAGCTGTTCAGCAACACAACCCTCACCTACAGCAAATATGACTTTGATGTCACAATAGAATCCTCCTCAGAAAACCTCACCAAAAAACAGAAAGAGGTTGACTATTTCCGGTATTTTTCAGGAATTGAGGATGTTGGAGCCAAGATAGATTTCGACTGGTACCTTTCTCCAAGGCATTCGGTGAAGTTCGGGACCGGCTACACCTTCCATAACTTCAAGCCAGGGGTAACCACCTTCAGATATGACCCAATGGAGGGTGACACCGGACTTGACACCGTTGTCGGGGACATGAAAGTACGGGCAAATGAGTTTATCATGTACGCCGAGGACAACATTGACCTTACCTCAAAGCTGAAGGTGAATGCCGGTGTGCGCCTGTCGCTCTTCAATGTGCAGGACACAAGCTATTTTGTCTTCCAGCCGCGCCTCTCACTCCGTTATCTTGCCACAGACGACCTGTCGTTCAAGATCTCATACAGCAAGATGGCGCAGTTCGTGCATCTGCTGACAACCTCGGCAATCAGCCTGCCGACAGACCTCTGGCTGCCTGTCACCCGCCGGTTTGAACCGCCGGTCTCGCACCAGGTGGCTGCCGGTACGGGATTCCTTATACCGGGTGATCTTGAGGTGACGGTTGAGGCTTTCTACAAGACAATGGACAACCTCATTGAATACAAGGAAGGTGCTTTCTTCGGGGGTACCGGTGCAGGGTGGGAGTCGAAGGTGGAGAAGGGCAGGGGATGGGCCTACGGGGCCGAGTTCATGATAGAGAAGAGCTACGGTAAACTGACGGGCTGGATAGGTTATACCCTCTCATGGACAATGAGGAAGTTTGATAACCTGAACTTCGGAAGAACATTCCCTGCAAAATATGACCGGCGCCATGACATCAGCATTGCCCTGACGCACAAATTCAATGACAGGGTTGATATGGGACTGGTATGGGTATACGGCACGGGCAATGCTGCCACGCTCGGTGCATCGGATTACCCTCCGGAGGACTTTTTCAGCAGTGGTTACTATTACTCTTCGGTGACCGATTTCCCGGGACGTAATAATTACAGAACCCCCTCTTACCACAGGCTTGATCTTGGGGTGAACCTGCACAAACAGAAGAAAAACGGCATCCGCACATGGAGCTTCTCAGTCTACAATGCATACAACCGGTTGAACCCGTTCTTCCTCTACTGGGGAACGGAATGGGTGCAGGAACCCGATCCGGATAATCCCGCTGAGACATTATACTATGGCAAGCCTGTACTGAAGAAGGTTAGCGTGTTTCCGATCATCCCATCAGTTTCATATGCATTTAAGTTCTGACTGCCATGGAAATGAGAAAAATGATTAAATACCTCCCGGCTTCAGCGCTTTTAGCCCTGGCATTAATTTCCTGCGAGACTACTATTGACTATAAGGGACCGGAGACTGAACCGAAGACCGTAATATATGCTCTCCTACATCCTGACAGCCTCGTTTCGGTATCGGTTGCCGAGAGTCGGTCGGTCTTTAAGGTGCCATGGAAGCCACGGCAGATACCCAATGCAGTCGTGCGCCTCTATCGCGACGGCGAGTTGCTGGAGACCCTTACTTACAAAGAGCCTGAACCTTTGCCAGATTATGCTCCGCCGAATCCTTATTCGAAATACATTTCACAGACTATCAAACCTGAATACGGGCATATCTACCGCATCGAGGCAGAGGTGCCCGGATTCAAAAAGTCATACGGTGAGGCGAAGCTCCCTTCACCGGTGACGGCTGAGGTGACTGACACCAGTTCCAGGGATGCCGGTTATGGCTACCGCGAGATGACTGTAAGGTTTAAATTCAGGGATCCTGCAGGAGAGGAAAATTATTACAGGGTCTCGGCCGATGCATTGCAGGGAACTTATTTCGGAGACAAGCAGGCTCCGTATAACCCCATAGTGCCTGTTACCTTACAGGAGTCTGACATTAGCTACGGGTCTCTCTCCGATCCGCTCATTGCACCCAGGCAGGAGGACGATCTTTTTGACATGTATATGCCTAACAGGTACTACCTCTTTAAGGATGACCTTATCCCCGGGAAGGAGTACTCGCTTAAGCTGACATATAACGGTTTCTACCCCAGGACTGATTATTACGAGTTCCTTTATGCCTGGTTCAGGCTAAATACTATCACCAGGGACCTGTACCTTTACCTGCAGTCGTATTCAGCTCATATCCAGGCTCAGGATAACTTCCTGGCTGAACCGGTGCCTGTATATACAAATGTTTCCGGCGGCCTCGGGGTGGTGGGGGCAATGTCAACAGTCAGCGACTCCCTGAAAATAGGTGATTATCCGGTTGAAGGGGTACCGTATGAAAGGTTACCGTACTGAAATCAGGCCTGAAAAAATTCAAAAAAACCGGTAAATATTTGCATCGTATTAAAACATTGCTTTACTTTGTAGCGCAAAGTACTACAAAATACAATGACAAATCAGACAGATCAGCATCTTGAAGATATCCAGGCTATCAGGAGGCTAATGGAGTCTTCCTCCAGGTTCCTGTCGCTCAGCGGCATGTCTGGCATTATTGCAGGATTTCTTGGCATTGCCGGAGCATTGGGAGCGCAGCTCATCATCACCAGGATTTCCGCACCTGTTGACTGGTATGCACGGCCGTTCGCAGAGGGTCCGGATGGAATTCGTGAGTTCCTGCCCTTGTTTGCATTGATGGCGGTGGTTCTGATACTGGCATTTTCCGGTGCTGTATTCCTTTCAAACCGGAAAGCCAGGAAAAGCGGCACCAAAGCATGGACTCCCGTCACCAGGAGGATGCTGGTGAGCCTCCTCATCCCACTCGGCACAGGCGGGCTGTTTATTCTTCTGACAGCCGCAACTGTTCCTGCCGGTGTTATTGTTGCGTCCACCATGATCTTCTATGGACTTGCCGTCATCAGCGCCGGGAAATTCACATTCGGCGAAATTCACTGGCTGGGAGTGCTTGAGGTGGCTGCAGGTCTTGTCTGCCTCGCACTGCCACAGTACTGCGTGTTATTATGGATCCTGGGATTTGGACTCCTGCATATCGTGTACGGACTATTCATGCATCTCAGGTACAGGGGATGAAACAGATACTTGCAAACTTCAACAAAGCCTTTGAAAGCCGTGTCCGGCTGGGCATCATGTCAGTACTGGCAGTCAATCCCAGCATGGACTTCACCGGCCTGCGCGAGACACTGGCGGTGACCGACGGCAACCTGGCGAGCCATCTAAGGGCGCTCGAGGAGGCGGGTTATATACGTATGGAAAAAAACTTCATCAACCGCAAACCCAACACCAGCTATTCAATCACCGAAGAAGGAATGGAGAACTTCAGCAGCCATCTCAAAGCCCTGGAGGAACTTATTAAAAACAGGTAATTTTTTTGAATACTCACTTTGAAATACAAAG
>JAKAXP010000145.1 GCA_021816545.1 Bacteroidota bacterium | reverse complement strand
CATGTCGTAAGTGATGTCATAACCAGCCCATTTAAGTTTGGATATTATATCCTCCGAACTGTCAAAACTGCCTGTTGAGTCAACCTCAGGCTCAAAGTACTTTCGTCCTCCTCCGATGAAGAGTTCTGCAGCTCCGCCTGCGTACCATCCGGCAATCGCACGGTAATCATAACGGAGGGGAACATGTGCGGTGAAAGCGGCCGGGGTGGCGTCAGTAAGGGAACTTGTACAGACTATCCCGGTTGATTTCCCCGCTGCCCTTGCATGCTCAAGGAGTGTCACAAGAACCGTACTGTCAGGGCGCACAGAAATCATCCTGTTGTTTGTCTTTTCTCCTGTTGCCAGTGCTGTTCCTCCGGCAGCAGAGTCAGTTGAGTAGCTGTTTGCGGAGTAAGTCCTGCTGAACCCGGTTACCGGAAATGCCGGAAAAGTCATAGTATTGCCTGACGCAGTCATTGCGGCATAGACATGCGAGACCCCCATACCGTCACCGATAAACAATATCAGGTTAAGCGGCCTCTGCCTCACACTGCCGGCGGAGGTAAGAGTCAGAAATATTATTGAAATAATTGCAAGCCTTGAAAATATCCTCATAAAAATCCTGATAATCAATTATCACCAAACAAGAGAATTCTCTCCCTTTTCGAGGCTTCGGCAGCCCATGCCGCCGGCACAAGATTCCACCTGCTCATCGGAACAGGAGAAATCGTCCCTTTTTCCCTTATCCATTCTGTCATATAGTAACGCAGATCACGTTCAGTTGCAGATACAATCCTGCTCTCAAGCTCCTTTGATGTAATACCGGCTGCGGGGAAGTGTCCGCCACCGCCATTTGCCCTGTATGAATTTACAGCCACAGTATAGGTGTCACTGTAACTGAACGGGGTACCGTCATCAAGAGCAGTGATGTTAACCCTGGCCCCCTGCGGCTTGCTTACATCCACAGTGTAGCGTATACCCATCGCTGAATCAAAGTTGTACGAAGGATTGCGAAGCCTGGCGGTACCGTTTACCATTAAAGGTGTGCCGCTGTCATCGGTCCTGTAGTTAAGCATGTAATCACCCTTCTTCTGCATTGTCCGGAACCACTGCCCTGCAGAATGCTCCAGGTGCCTGTCTATTTCGCCTCCGGTCATTTTCACCGTATATAGAAAGTTTTCAAACCGGTAAAGCCGGTACATATCCCTGACCCTGAGTTCTCCTTCCGCAATGCTCTGGTCAAAAGAGAGCGGAGCAGCCAGGGAAACCTGTGCTCCGGTCAGGTCAAGCTGCATGAGGTGGATGAGGTCAACAAAGGCCGAGGGACCGAAATAAGCATCACGCGTTGTAACGGTGGCTGTTGACCTGCCGATAATCTCTGATGTATAATCCCTGACCTTCGAGGATGCCTCACTGTACCTGTTTATAAAATCTTCGGACACGGGAAGGGTGTTCATCTGTATAACCTTACCCGTGACTGCAGGCTTTCTTCTTCCTTCTGAATCCTTCTCCATGGTAACAGTGACGTTCATCACCGCTTCTGCCCTGCTTCCGCCATCGAGAACAAGTACTTTGTTCCCTTCGGTATCTGTCACTTCCTTAACGTCCTGCCTGTGATCATGACCGCAGAAGATTACGTCAAATCCGGGAACATTCATTGCCACTGCCAGTGTGCTGTTCTCATCATCACCCCTGTCACTTTCATCACCCATGCCTGAATGAAACAGACCTACGACCAGGTCAGGATCTTCAGCCTGGATAGCCGGCATCCATTTCCTCGCGGTGGATACCATGTTTTCGAACCTGATTCCCCTGTAGAGCGACTCCGGCAGCCAGCGGGGCACTGAAGGGGTGATAAGCCCGAAGACAACCACTTTCAGCCCCTTTTTCTTAATTACCGTGTAAGGTTTGAAATAGGGTTCTCCTGTGTTTATGTCTATTGCATTTGCCGCAAGCATCGGGAAATTGTACTCACTTCTCACCCGGTCATAGACAGGATGCCCTGCTTCAATATCATGATTCCCGACTGAAGCCGCATCATACCCAAGATGATTGAGGATGTCTGCAATTACATGGGTACTTGTGGTATCAATGAAATTGTAATAGTATGCCAGGGGATCACCCTGGAGTATATCACCGTTGTCAAGAAGAATTATGTTCTCATTTCCCCTGGCAACAACCACAGAGGCAAGATTTGCAAGTGAATGGTCGGTTGCCTCACCCTCAGTGTTGTCAAAGGGAAGCAGCATCCCGTGGAGGTCAGTTGTGGCATATATCTCAAGGCTTCCATTGCCGCCGGTGCATGA
Source organism: Bacteroidota bacterium (assembly GCA_021816545.1). Lineage (GTDB taxonomy): Bacteria > Bacteroidota > Bacteroidia > Bacteroidales > VadinHA17 > SR-FBR-E99. The sequence goes on along the minus strand of JAKAXP010000145.1, from coordinate 3,882 downwards.
GAATGCGAGCACGGCAACAAGTGCGGTAAAAGCGAAGATCTGTATCCTTTTCATGCGTGAGGTTTCATTTATTTTTTACAGCAGAAGGAGTATCAATCCTGTTACTTCCGTCCTTCATCTTTGTCAGCACAAACTGGTCAGCCACTGCACCAGAGGCATCATATGCCCTGTATGTCAAAGTGTTGCCGTTAATATTGATAGCCTGCCACAGCTGGGTGTTCGTATACCCAAGATCCCACCAGGGATTTGCATCCTGCTGGTATTGTTTGGGGCCGCTTACCGAGACAACATAAACAGTGCCGGCAGCCTTCCCTTTTCGCACCATACCTTCAGGCATTGCGGTACCTCTTGCATATGTATGATCATGTCCGTTCAAAACAAGGTCAACACCGTATTTGTCAACGAGTGGCTTCAGGTTTTCCCTTACAGCCTTGTTGTCCCTCCTTGCAGAAGTGGAGAAGAAAGGATGATGAAATGCCATTACTGTCCACCTGCACGGATTGTTTTTCAGCAGACCCTCTACCCATTTAGTCGTGCTGCTGGCAATTTCCTCATTCCTGATCATATCATCGGAACTTAAAATAATGAATCTTACGCCCTGGTAATCAAAGCTGTATGTTGTCTCCTCAAGGCCGGCAGGGCCGTTGGCGGGAAGTGTGAAACCGGGTCTCCAGTATTTGTTCAGATCTCTCTTTTGCCTGGCCTGCGGGTCATAGAATTCATGATTGCCAGGGGTTGCCACCACCGGCACTTCCGAAGCAATGAATCCGGCTGCCCGGTACCACTCGCCCCACTCATCGTCATGGAGCATTGTGGATGAGCCTCCGTCAACCAGGTCACCAGTAAAGATCATAAAGGAGGCGTCAGGGGTTGTCCGGTAAGCCTGTCTGATAACCCTTGAATATAATGAAACCGGTCCCTGTGAGTCACCCAGCCAGAGAAATGTGAAAGGGGATGTCACGGCTTCAGCAGCTTTGAATGTAAACCATTCGCTGGCATTTGCTCCGGAGCCGACGCTGTATGCATAGGCAGCACCCGGAGTCAGCCCGGAAAAAATCACAGAATGAAATCTTGCAGTCACACCGTCGGCTGAAATATCCTGCCATTTGCCTTTTACGGTTCTGGCCGAGTCAGCCAGGAATATGGTGGGCAGATTCGGTGAAATACGGGCAGTTGTCTCGCTGACAGTTGTATCAGTCCTCCATGTTACTGCGATAGAAGTAGCCGGGCTTTCAGTTATATTAAGGACTATCCTCTCAGGCCTGGCCGAAGGAAAATATTTTGTGATCCTTTCCTGTGCCGGAGCCCGGAATGTGCCAAGGATAAGCACGGAAAGAAAAATGGTGAGAAAACGGTTCATAATGAGTTTTTAATGCTTAAACAAATCTCCCTTACGGGAGGTTGTAAATATATTGATAATTTCCTTGACGAGGGGCTGCCTATCCTTGCCGCCGCCGCTCTTTTAACTATTTTTGCATGTATATGAAAGTACTATCGGGACTTGACGTTATCACCCGCAGCCTGCCTGCCGGACTCCGGGGGAAGAAAGTTGGACTTCTGTGCCATTCGTCAAGCATAGCATCAGATTACAGGCATATAACAGAGATCTTCGGCAGCATCAATGAATGCAGCCTTGCAGCACTCTTTGGCCCGCAGCACGGACTGTCCGGCCAGACCCAGGATAATATGATTGAATGGGAAAGTACAACTGATCCCCTCCTGGGTATTCCAGTATACAGTCTTTATGGCACGCACCGCAAACCGACCCCTGAGATGCTGAATGGCCTGGAGGTCCTTGTGGCTGATCTGCAGGATGTGGGAGCGCGGCTCTATACATATATCTGGACTGTGAAGCTGTGCATGGAGGCATGCGCCGAAGCCGGTATACCTCTCTGGATCCTCGACAGACCCAATCCCATCGGCAGGGTACCTGTTGACGGACCGGTACTGGGAGAAGAGTATTTTACATTCGTGGGCGGAGCATGCATACCTCTCTGCCACCGAATGACAATCGGCGAGATGGCGCTCTGGATCAGGGAAAAATATATTCCGGGCTGCGAGCTTCATGTAGTAAGGGCTGAAGGGTGGAACCGGAATTCAATGTACGGTGAAACCGGTTTGCCTTGGGTACTCCCCTCTCCGAACATGCCCACACCACAGTCAGCCACAGTCTATCCCGGTACTGTCCTGGCCGAGGCACTGAATGTCTCCGAGGGAAGGGGAACAGTAATACCTTTTGAACTTATTGGTGCCCCATGGATTGACGGAAGGAGACTCCTGCATGAAATGAGGAGCCGAAACCTGCCGGGATGCAGTTTCAGGATGCACGATTTCATCCCCACCTTCAACAAATTCACCGGAGAGTTCTGCAGGGGAATGCAGATACATGTCACCGACGCTTCGCTCTTCAGGCCGGTTGCAACAGCACTCCATCTTTTTGATGCAATTATCCGTACATCGCCGGAAGGAGCAATTAAATTCAACCCGCCGCCATACGAATATGAATACAGGCTTATGCCTTTTGATATACTTTCCGGCGACAGCCGGATGCGGGAGGTGCTGACACAAGGTCTTTCCCTCAGGGAGGAAACTGAAAGATGGCAGTCTCAGACAGAATTATTCCTCGCGGATTTCAGGCATATTGCCCTATATAACGAATAGAATGATCACCCCCGGAAATATAATTGCACTTTCAGCAATAATTTTTCTCGCTTCCATTGTCAGGGGCTTTACAGGCTTCGGACTTGCCCTGGTTGCAGTACCGCTGATACAGTTTATAATGCCTGTAAGTGATACTGCCGTTTTCATCGCAATGATAAACCTGATATTTTCGATCCTCTATTACAGGCGTTCAAGGGAAATTGTGGCAGGACAACCACTTGGAAGAATGGCACTCTTTACAGGAATTGGTGTTGCCGGAGGAACGCTCATTCTGAAATACATTAATCCGGCCTATATCCAGCTGACCTGGGGAGTGCTGATCATTCTGATAGTGACAGCACTTGCCAGGGGAGTAAATTTCAGGAAAATCTCCGATACTTCTGCCATTACAATGAGCGGCATCTTTGGCGGCCTGCTTGCAGGGGCGACGGGCATAACCGGACCGCCTGTGGCAATAATTCTGTCTGCCATGAAAACACCCAGGGAGAAATTCAACGCGATAATTTCAATATTCATCCTGTTTGCTGTTTCATACGCACTTTTATTCTACATGATATCAGGACTTGTAACCGGTGAAACAGTTCTCCTTTCCCTCTGCACTGTTCCTGCCCTGCTTGCCGGCCTGTGGACCGGCGACTACCTTGTCTCAAGAATCAGTCAGAAAACCTTTACGAAAATTATCTATATCGTGCTGGTTATAATGGGTTTCATTACCCTCTTCAAAGGCGCGAAGACACTCTTTGAATTTTAATGCATTATATCTTCGCATGAGATATGCTCTTCTCAGACACATATAAAACAGTAGAAGGAGAATCCAGGGGGCTTTTCAGGGACCGAGGCAGCCGTTTCATTGCAATAGCAATACCTGTTACCTCCCAGGAGGAGATAAAAACCAGGCTGGCAGAATTGAGAAAGGAATACCATGATGCCAGGCATCATTGTTTTGCCTGGGTACTTGGCCCTGACAGGCAGACCTTCCGCATCAATGATGACGGAGAACCATCAGGAACTGCCGGACGGCCCATCCTTGGTCAGATAAACTCGAAGGAGCTGACAAACATTTTGATTGTAGTCATAAGGTATTTCGGCGGAACCCTACTGGGCGTCAGCGGTCTGATAAACGCTTACCGCAGTGCTGCTTCCGATGCAATTGCAAATGCCACCATTGTTGAAAAATACCTGATGGAGAAATGGTCGCTCTCCTTTCCTTATACGGCTATG
>JAKAXP010000144.1 GCA_021816545.1 Bacteroidota bacterium | reverse complement strand
CGACTGTAATAATTTGTTTTTCTATTCTGTTTGTTACAGAAGAGGCTGACCCCGGTGAAAGGTCAGCCTCTTCTATCTTTTACCCGGGAAGCCCTTGTCCCCGGCCCTCCCCTCGAAGAGAGGGCCTGAAACAGGTCAATTATTCCTTGATTCCTTCCAGGTCAAATATGAACGCATACTCCAGTGCTGTGGTCTTCAGCCTCTCAAACCTGCCGGAGGCGCCGCCGTGGCCTGCAGTCATGTTGACGTCCATAATAAGGATATTATCGTCAGTCTTCATGTCACGCAGCTTTGCAACCCACTTGGCCGGCTCCCAGTACTGTACCTGCGAGTCCCATAAACCTGTTGTTACAAGCATGTTGGGATAAGCCTGGGCCTTCACCTGGTCATAGGGTGAGTATGAAAGCATGTAGTCATAGTACTCCTGCTTCCGCGGATCGCCCCACTCGTCCCATTCGAAAGTTGTGAGAGGAATTGTGGCATCGAGCATCGTGCTGACAACATCCACAAAAGGTACCTGTGCTACAATTCCGTTGTAAAGTGCCGGTTCCATGTTCGCGATAGCGCCCATAAGGAGGCCCCCTGCACTGCCGCCCATAGCATACGTATGCTCCGGAGAGCTGTACTTCTCATTGATCAGAAAGCGGGCACAGTCATTGAAGTCGGTGAATGTATTGATCTTCTTCAGCAATTTGCCGTCCTCGTACCACTGGCGTCCCATCTCGCTGCCTCCCCTGATGTGGGCTATGGCGTAAACGAAGCCCCTGTCAAGCAGGCTTACAATTGTCGAGCGGAATGACGGGTTAGTTGAAGAACCGTATGAGCCATATGCATATAGTAGCATCGGGGCTGTCCCATCCTGGGTGAATCCCTTGCGGTAGACAAGCGAGATGGGAACCTGTGTTCCGTCAGCAGCTGTTGCCCAGAGTCGCTTCGTCTCATAATTGTTCTTGTCAAAGCCACCCAGCACGCTGTCCTGCTTCAGCAGAGTCTTTGTCTTTGCAACCATGTCATAGTCATAGACCGAGTTGGGTGTGGTCAGTGATGAGTAGCTGTAGCGTAGAAGTGTTGTATTTGCATTCGGATTGACACTGATGCCTGCCGTGTAGGCCTCTTCACCGAAATCAAGGAAATGCTCTGACCCGTCTGCAAGGCTTATTATTCTCAGATTTGTAAGGCCCTTTATCCGCTCATTTGCAACAAGATAGTTGTCAAATACCTCAAAGTTTTCAAGGAGAACGTCAGGGCGGTGCGGGATAACTTCCTTCCATGATGCCATACCTGTCTTGTTCTCGGGACACGACATAAGCTTGAAGTTCTTTGCACCGTCAGCATTCGAAAGAATATAGAAGGTGCCGTTAAGGTGCTCCACCGAATAGAGATGGTCAACCTTGCGGGGTTCAAAAATTTTCACACTGCCGGCGGGATTTGAAGCTTCTATCAGACGTACCTCGCTGGTGAGTGTCTGGTCAGAGGAAATTGTGATATACTTCTTGCTCTTGGTTTTTCCGAGTTGTACAGCGAAAGTCTCGTCAGCCTCATTGAAGACCACCTTGTCCTCGGAAGAGGGTGTACCCAGAAGGTGCATCATTACTGTTGAAGCCCTGAGTGTCTCGGGATCCTTGCTTATATAAAAGACTGTTTTGCTGTCTGCTGCCCACACTGCCTGGCCTGTTGTATTGAGAATGTTGTCAGGTAGCAGTTCGCCGGTATTCAGGTCCTTGAACTGGAGGGTGTACTGCCTGCGGCTGACATGATCAACACCGTAAGCCAGAAGGTTGTTGTCAGGCGAAACTGATGCACCTCCCACACCTGTATAATCATGACCTTCAGCCAGGAGGTTGACGTCGAGCAGTACTGCCGGCTGGTCTGTGCCGTCCTGTCTCCGGTACAGTACGGGGTACTCCTTGCCGGGCAGGTATTTGGTATTGTACCAGAACCCGTTGTCAAGGTAGGGAACGGTCTCATCGTCCTGCTTGATGCGGCCCTTGAGCTCTTCAAATAGTTTCTCCTGCAGGGGCTCGGTGTGTTTCATAACTGCATCAGCATAGGCATTTTCAGCGTTGAGGTAAGCCAGCACCTTTACTGTCTGCGAATCGGGTGTTTCAGCGTTCTTCTGTTCATCGCTGAGGCGCATCCAGAAGTAGTTGTCGACCCGTTCGTTGCCGTTGCTTTCAACGACGTAGGGAATTTTCTCAGCCACGGGTGGCTGGGGTTTCTTGCCGCATGATGTCATGGCAACAGCCACCGCGGCGGTGAGGATGAATAAGGTTCTTTTCATGAGTTGTTTATTAAGAGTTGTTAAAGTCTAAAAGTCTGAGAGTCTGAGAGTCTGTCGCTTCGCTCCGTCCTGCGGTCTTGCGGTCTTGCAGTCATCCAGTCTTCCCATAATCACTTCTGATTGCCTGATCTGTTACTGCCGACAGCCGGCTGCTGACTGCCGACTCCTCTCATGGACAGCTGTATACGGTTACGGGTGCGGTCCACGCTGAGAACGCGCACAGTAACATGCTGATGCAGTTTGACAACCTTTGCAGGGTCATCAACATACCTGTCAGCCATCTGCGAGACATGGACCAGGCCGTCCTGCTTGACACCGATATCCACAAAGGCACCGAACTTGGTGATGTTCGTGACAATGCCCGGAACAACCATCCCCTCCTTCACATCGTCAATGGAATGGATATCCGCGAAGCTGAACTCCTGTATCGCCTGGCGCGGGTCACGTCCGGGTCTGGCCAGCTCCTGCATAATATCCTTCAGCGTGGGCAAACCGGCCTCCGGTGTCACATACTTCTCTATTGTTATAGCTTTTCGCTTATTCTCGTCTTTTATCAGGTCAGTTACGTTGCAGCCCGCATCTCTGGCCATTCTCTCGACAATATGGTAGCTTTCCGGGTGGACGGCGGACGAGTCAAGAGGGTTTGCGGCGCCGCGTATCCTGAGGAAGCCGGCGGCCTGTTCGAACGCCTTCTCTCCCATACGCTTTACCTTAAGGATTTCTGCACGTGACCGGAAGGGACCATTCTCAGTCCGGTAATCAACAATATTCTGTGCCATCTTCGGGCCGATACCGGACACATATGTCAGCAGGTGCGGACTGGCGGTGTTCACCTCCACCCCCACTGCGTTGACGCATGACATCACCACCTCGTCGAGGCTGGCCTGCAGGCGTGTCTGGTCGACATCATGCTGGTACTGACCCACACCTATCGATTTGGGATCTATCTTAACCAGTTCTGCAAGCGGGTCCATCAGGCGCCGGCCGATTGAAACCGCGCCGCGTACCGTCACATCATGATTCGGGAACTCATCACGGGCAGTCTTTGAAGCCGAATAAACAGATGCTCCCGCTTCGCTCACCACGTAAACCTTTATCCCGGAATCGGAAGGGAGGTATGAACGGACAAACTGTTCAGTCTCACGACTGGCGGTACCGTTGCCAATGGCGACGGCTTCAATGCTGAATTTATCAATGAGCGAAAGTATCTTGCTGACACTGCGTGCTGTCTCATTCTGTGGGGGGTGAGGATAGATGACGTCATGATGCAGCAGCGCTCCCTGCCTGTCGAGGCAGACTATCTTGCATCCGGTCCGCTGACCCGGGTCAATGCCAAGCACACTCTTTTCTCCAAGCGGTGCTGCAAGCAGCAACTGACGCAGGTTCTCGGCGAAAACGCGAATCGCCTCCTCGTCGGCCTTTTCCTTTGACGTTTTTCTGAACTCCGTCTCCATTGACGGTGCCAGGAGCCTGCTCCAGCTGTCAGACACAGCTTCTTTCACCTGGCGGGCAGCGTCGTTATTTGCCTTTAAAAATTGTTTCTCTGCCAGGCTCAGGGCTTCCTCCTCTGACGGCATTATTGTCAGTCGCAGGAATCCCTCCTCCTCACCGCGGCGCATTGCAAGCAACCTGTGCGAGGGACAGCGGCGAAGGGGTTCTGACCAGTCAAAATAGTCGCTGAACTTAATACCCTCCTGTTCCTTGCCCTTAACGACTTTTGACGTTATTACTGCATCGCGCTCATAGAGGCGTCTGAGTGATCCTCGCACCTGTTCGTTCTCGCTGACAATCTCGGCTATGATATCACGCGCTCCGGCCAGTGCTGCATCAGTATCTTCAACGGCATCGCCCAGATACTTTTCCGCCTCCGCCGACGGATCACCCGGCTTCTGAGCAAGCAACCAGATCGCCAGCGGCTCAAGTCCTTTCTCACGGGCAACTGAAGCACGAGTCTTTCTTTTCGGCCGGAACGGCAGGTAGAGATCCTCAAGCTGCGACATTGTGAGGGCTGCATTTATCTTCGCAAGGAGCTCAGGAGTCATCTTCTCCTGTTCCTCAATTGATTTGATTATAGCTTCCCGCCGTTTCTCAAGCTCCTTCAGTCTTTCATATTCATCGCGGATCTCCGCAATCTGCACCTCGTTGAGGCTTCCCGTCACCTCCTTGCGGTAGCGGCTGATGAAGGGAATTGTTGCACCGTCATCAAGAAGCCTGATAGTATTTTCAACCTGCCAGTCGTGCAACTGCAGTTTCTGTGCAATAGTCTTTATATGTGCCGAAGGGTCCATAACAATCAAAATAAAAAGTAAAAATAGTCACCAGACACGAGGGGTCCAAAACATTCACCAGCTATTAAAAGTTCTTGAGATTTATTCTATGTAAAGTACCAGTCCCTTGAGGTATTCACTCTCGGGATGGTAGATATTTACCGGGTGGTCTGCCGGCTGGCCGGTCTGGTAAAGTATGCGCACATTCCGACCGGTGTTTGCGGCGGCCACGAAGACCGAGCGGCGGAAGTCATCGCGGCTGACGACCTGTGAGCAGGAGTATGTAAACAGCAGACCGCCGGGACGCATCTTCTGGATGGCCAGTGCGTTGAGCCTGCGGTAGCCCTGCAGTGCCTGGTTGAGTGCGGTCTGGTGTTTTGCGAAGGCGGGAGGATCAAGAATTATGAGATCATATTCGCGCTCCATCCCCGATAAAAAGCTGAAGGCATCGGTGGCAAACGAGCGGTGGCGGAGGTCATCACCGAAGTTGAGTTTCACGTTTTCGTCGGCGAGGGCCGTGGCTGCCGCAGAGCTGTCAACCGTATGAACGAGTGCGGCATTACTCATGGCATAGACCGAAAAGCCTCCCGTATATCCGAACATGTTCAGAACCCTCCTGCCGTTGCTGTACCTGGCAAGGAGGCTGCGGCTGTCGCGCTGGTCAATGAAGAAACCGGTCTTCTGTCCCTTCTCCCAGTCGACCCTGAATTTAAATCCGTTCTCTGTAACAACTGTTCCTGCCTCACCGTTGCCTCCAACGAGATATCCGTTGGAAGGATTCAGCTTCGCCATGAACGGAAGTGTCCCCTCGCTCTTGTCGTAGACTGCGGTAACCAGTCCTCCCGTAACCTCGGGCAGCAGGCCTGCAATCATTTCACGTATGTGCCAGAATCCGGCAGTATGTGCCTGCATTACAGCAACATTGCCATAAATGTCAACCACCAGTCCCGGCAGCCCGTCGCCCTCACCGTGCACCAGGCGCCACACGCTGGTATCAAGCCTGCCTGCAATGCCTGCCCTGACCCTGTATTGCATGGCCTCCGCCAGGCGCTTCCTGAAGAAATCGCGGTCAGGATTGGTTTTCTCAAATGAGAAGATACGAACTGCAATGGAGCCCGGTGCCCAGTGTCCTGTGGCAAGGAAGGTGCCGTCAGAGGCATATACCTCTGCCACATCCCCTTCTGTCGGGTTACCGCGAACGGAACCCACCGCCCCTGAAAATACCCAGGGGTGGAAGCGGCGGACTGACTGTTCCTTCCCTTTCTTAAGAGTCACTGTAGCAGGCATCGTTTGTCAGTTATTGATGTTTATTTATTGAATTTTGTTATCGGAACAAGTCAGACATTCAGATTATTCAGATCACTCTCCCCTCAGCAAGGAACGGGTCAGACATCCCTGTGAACTTCTTTCCCGTTCAGGGCAAGATAAATGCTCCTGCACACCCATGCATCTGTGGCGGCATAGAGCTGCTGAGGTTCTGTCAGGGCAGGTGCCTCCCAGTTTGAAACCTGCTGTGATTTGGAAATTGAATAACCAAGGACTATGGCTGTAAGCTTTTTCAATCCAAGCTCCTGAATCCCGTGGTCAGCCACTACACTCTGCAGATCAATGAACCCGTGCGGTTCAAACTGTGTGAGTGA
>JAKAXP010000143.1 GCA_021816545.1 Bacteroidota bacterium | reverse complement strand
TTCTGCCAGCCTTGTCCCCCGGTCCATGAACGGCCACGGGATGAAGGTAATGAACCCGTCATGGCCAGCCGGCCTGGCATCCTGAAGCTTCCGCAGCAGTTCGAGGTGTTCGAGCCTCTCCTGCACCGTTTCGGCATGGCCGAACATCATCGTGGCTGAAGTTGGCAGGTTGAGCCTGTGTGCTTCCCTCATCACTCCGAGCCATTCGGCGACAGTGGCCTTGACAGGTGAGATGAGTTTCCTTACCCTGTCGGATAGTATCTCAGCCCCGGCACCCGGAAGGGAATCAAGACCGGCATCGCGAAGGGCCACGAGCACCTCATGGAACCCCATCTTCTCTGACTTCGCCAGCCATGCCACCTCGGGAGGACCCAGGGCATGAAGCTTGATTCCCGGCCAGCGGCTCTTGAGCCTTTTGAAGAGCCCGGTATAAAAGTCGAGACCCAGTACGGGGTTCATACCTCCCTGAAGCAACAGCTGGTCGCCTCCGAGAGCCACCAGTTCCCCGATCTTGCGGTCATACTCCTCATCGGTGGTCACATAGGCATCATCATGTTTCGCCGTTGTGCAGAAATTGCAGAAACGGCATTGGGAAAAGCAGATGTTTGTGATATTGACGTTGCGGTCAATCATCCATCCGACCCTGTTGCCTGGATGCAGTCTCTGCCTTGCCTGGTCGGCAACGTACATGAGCTCCTCCAGGGGAGCCTCCTCCCAGAGGCTGAGAGCCTCTTCAACTTTAAGGCGGCCACCACCGGCCAGCCTGTCATATATCTGTTCTCTGATTCCCATCCTGTGACCTCCTGCGCATTGTAGCCGGAGCATGTAAAGGTAATATTTTAAAGCCAAACCATTCAATAATTTGATTAACTTTACCACCCTGAACAGCCTCTTTGCTGTTCATCAGACATGATTCACAATGGATAAAAAAACTATAGTCGCAGGGATCACCCAGGGAGACATAAACGGCATCGGCTACGAGATCATCATGAAGGCCCTTTCTGACCCTGCCATTACCGATTTCTGTGTGCCGGTTGTGTACGGATCACCGAAAGTGGCCGCCTATCACCGCAAGGTCCTTAACATCACCAACTTCAACTTCAACAACATCCGTTCGGTTGCTGAAGCCCATCCCAAAAAGGTGAACCTTGTCAACTGCCTTGGAGATGATGTTCGGGTGGAGCTTGGCAAGTCCACACCCGAGGGAGGCCAGGCATCCCTTGCAGCACTTGAGGCAGCAACTGCTGACCTGATCGCTGGAAAGATAGATTTGCTGGTCACAGCACCAATTGACAAGAACAACATCCAGTCAGACAAATTCCGTTTCACCGGTCATACTGATTACCTCAGGTCAAAGGCCGGAGCACATGAGGCGTTGATGCTCATGATATCGGAGAGCATGAAGATCGGCTTTGTTACTGAGCATCTGCCGCTTAAGGATGTGCCTGGCGCTGTCACCGTAAGCAGTATCATCACAAAGCTCAGGCTTCTGAACAGGTCACTGCTGCAGGACTTTGCCATCCGCGGCGCCCGGATAGCAGTGCTGAGCCTCAATCCTCATGCCGGTGACGGCGGCCTGCTTGGGAATGAGGAGAGGGATATTATCATTCCTGCTGTCACCAGGGCCAATGAAGAGGGGATACTTGCCTTCGGACCTTATTCGTCTGACGGTTTCTTCGGGTCAGGTGCCTTCAGCCGTTTTGACGCGGTGCTTGCGATGTATCATGACCAGGGTATGGGAGCCTTCAAGGCCCTCGCCTTTGATACCGGGGTCAATTACACCGCAGGACTTCCCGTTATACGCACTTCGCCGGTACACGGCACTGCCTTCGACATAACCGGCAGGAATGAAGCCTCGGGTAATTCGATGAGGCAGGCACTATATGCCGCAGTTGATATATTCCGGAACCGTGAGATGTATGATGAACTGCTGCGTAACCCGCTGCAGCCGCAGAAGATAGAGATACATCCTGAACACGTTGACGAGCTTCCGCCCGAGACAGAAAACGACGACCACTCATTATGATCGATTATATAACCGGCAGTGTTACCGAGCTCAATCCGGCCTTTGTGGTGGTTGAGTGCAACGGCATAGGCTACAGCCTGAATATTTCACTTAACACATACGCTGCCCTGGAGAAGGCAGCCTCGTGCAGGATACTTGTCCATGAGTCAATACGTGAGGATGCACATATCCTGTACGGTTTTGCCACCGCCGACGAGCGTGACCTATTCAGGCAACTGATAACGGTCAACGGAGTTGGTGCAGGCACTGCGAGAATGATGCTCTCATCGGTAGCTCCGGCTGACCTCAGGGAGGCAATTATCAGCGGCGATGTTGCCATACTCAAGGGCGTCAAGGGGATAGGTTTAAAGACCGCCCAGAGGATAATTGTTGACCTGAAAGACAAAATAGGAAAACATGCCGGTTCCGGCGAAATTCTTGCATTTTCCGACAATACATCGCGCGAAGAAGCGTTATCTGCTTTAGTGATGCTTGGATTTGCCAGGAGCAGCGCCTCAAAGGTTATTGATAACATCCTCAGGGAAAACAGGAAACTCCAGGTGGAAGAGATAGTCAGGAAGGCGCTGAAACTGTTATAAACAGGGTGCCGGATTGCAGTTTACTACACATATTGGAGGTCTTTTGATCAGGGTGGGGCTATTGATTCTCCTCTCCCTTTCCTCTTTTGTCCTAAACGCACAGACCAATCCCGGTGATTCACTCCTCCGCCTCAACAGCGATCCCGCATTCCCCTGGGAGTCCCAAAAGTCATCACCGCTGTTCCTGAGCAATCCTTCAAACATCAAAACCAGGGTTGAATATGACGGCAGGAATAACCAGTACATAATCTACCAGAAGGCCGGTGAGCTTGATTTCCGGAGGCCTGTCTACATGACGGCTGAGGAATACCGCAAATGGGAATTCAACCAGGCAATGCGCGAGTACTGGGATGCCAGCCTTCGCGGTGATGCAACCGGTTACAGGTCATCACTTATCCCCCAGATAGAGGTGGGAGGTGAAACATTCGACCGTATTTTCGGAAGCAACGTCATAAACATCGTCCCGCAGGGATCTGCCGAGCTTATCTTTGGCATCAACGTATCACACACTGAGAACCCCACCCTTTCAGAAAGGCTCCGGACAATCCCCACGTTCGACTTCCAGGAAAAGATCCAGATGAATGTCACCGGCACAATAGGCGACAAGATGCAGCTGGGGATCAACTACAACACGGAGGCGATGTTCGAGTTTGAAAACAGGACCAAGCTCGAATACTCCGGCAAGGAGGATGAGATTATCAAGAAGATTGAGGCGGGCGACGTTACCCTTCCCCTCAACGGTACACTCATCACCGGCAGTTACAGCCTCTTCGGTCTCAAGACTGAGCTTCAGTTCGGCAAGCTGACGATGACCACAGTCTTCTCGCAGCAGAAGGGTGAGTCATCAGTTGTGGAAGTGAAAGGTGGATCGCAGATTAGTGAATATGAGATCACTGCTGACAATTACGAGGCCAACCGGCACTTCTTCCTCTCACAGCAGTTCAGGGAAAGTTTTGACGGGGCCCTCTCAAACCTGCCCATTGTCAGCACAGGCCTGAATATCGAAAAAATAGAGGTCTGGATCACCAATCAGACCAGCCGGTTTGAAGATGTGAGCAACAGGAACATCGTCGCCTTTGTCGATCTTGCCGAGAACCAGGCCAATATTTACAACACTGTTCCGGCCTTTCAGGGCATACCCGGAGCACCGGTCAATCCTTCGAACAACACCAACGGCCTGTATGAACAGCTGAATACAACGTACGCCGCCATCAGGAACATTGACCAGGTAGCAGATGCGTTCTCCGGGTTGTACCCCGGATTCCAGATTGGACGTGACTATGAGAAGATCGAGAACGCCCGCAAGCTCACCGAGAGGGAGTACAGCATCAACAGGCAACTGGGTTATATCTCACTTAATGTTGCCCTGAACAATGATGAGGTGCTGGCTGTCGCCTATGAATACACCCTGAACGGACAGGTTTTCAAGGTCGGTGAATTCTCCACTGACGGCATCACGGCGCCTGACGCCCTCATCCTCAAGCTTATCAAGGGAACCACGCTGAGCCCGCAGATTCCCACGTGGAAGCTGATGATGAAGAACATCTATAACGTCGGTTCCGGAAGGATTGAACCCAAAAACTTCGAGGTCAATATACTGTACCAGGATGACGCAACCGGCAACGCACTCAACTACCTGCCCGGGACGCCTCTTGACGGCCAGGTACTGCTTCAGGCCCTGGGCCTTGACCAGCTGAACTCGCAGCTTGACAGGCAGCCTGACGGCCTGTTCGACTTCGTTGACGGTATTACCGTGATGGCTGAAAAGGGAAGGATAATTTTCCCTGTCCTGGAGCCATTCGGCCGCCACCTGCTGAAATACATAACTGACCCTGAGCAGATCAGAAAATACGTGTTCACCGAGCTCTATGACTCCACACAGACTGTTGCAAGGCAGATGGCAGAGAAGAACAAGTATATCCTCAGCGGACAGTTCACCTCGGCTTCGGGCTCAGAAATAAGGCTCAACGTCGCAAACATACCGGCCGGATCTGTCAAGGTCACAGCCGGAGGCGTCACCCTGACAGAAAACGTCGACTACACTGTTGACTATAACATGGGTTCCGTCAAGATAATCAACTCGGCAATCATTGAGTCGCAGACACCCGTCCAGGTATCACTTGAAAGCAACCAGTTCTTCGGGCTGCAGACCAAGACGCTTGTGGGAACCCATCTCAATTACCGCCTCTCTGACCGGTTCAACCTTGGAGGAACGGTGCTAAGACTTACCGAGAGACCTTACACCCAAAAGGTTACCTACGGTGACGATCCGATCTCAAATACTATTTACGGTTTTGATGCATCATACAGGTCAGAGTCACAGCTTCTGACAAATGCTATCGACTGGCTTCCTTTCATCGAAACAAACGCTCCCTCATCAATCAACTTCTTCGGCGAGTTCGCCCACCTGGTACCCGGGCACAGCAAAGCAATCACATCCGAGGGGGCCGTTTACATCGATGACTTTGAAGCCAGCGAGATATCACTTGACCTGAGGGCTTTCAACGCATGGTCACTTGCCAGCGTCCCGCAGGGTCAGGATCATTTTTTCCCGGAAGCGAGGCTGAGCAAAGACATCCGGTCAGGGTTCAACCGTGCCAGGCTGGCATGGTATGTCATTGACCCGCTCTTCCTCCGCAACGGTTCCACCACGCCGGGCCATATACGCTCCAACCCTGACACGCAGTCGAGCCACTTCGTAAGGGAGATCTACGAGACCGAGATCTTCCCCTACAAGGAGTCACCCAGCGGTATCCCGACAAACATCTCTGTGCTCAACGTGGCGTTTTATCCGGATGAGCGGGGGCCATACAACTTTGATGTACTGCCGGGAGCCTATTCGGCGGGGCTCAGTCCGGACGGACTGCTGAACACACCCAGAACCCGCTGGGGAGGGATGATGCGAGAGCTGCTGACAAATGATTTTGAGTCGGCAAACATCCAGTACATCAAGTTCTGGGTAATGGATCCCTTCGTTGAGAATCCTGACCACGAGGGTGGTGATCTGTACTTCAACCTGGGTAACATTTCGGAGGACATACTTCGTGATTCGCGGAAGCAGTTTGAGAACGGGCTGCCAACCTCGCCACTGCTCGTGAACGTGGATACAACGGTCTGGGGACGTGTACCGACGGTACAGGCAGTGGTACATGCGTTTGACAACAACATCGATTCACGCCGCTACCAGGATGTTGGCCTCGACGGTCTTGGCAACGATGATGAAGTATCATTTTTTGATGCCTACCTTCAGGCCGTGGGTGCAGTGGTGAGCCCGGAGGTCCTGGATAAGATATTTGAAGACCCTGCCAATGATGACTTCCACTATTTCAGGGGTTCTGATTATGACCTTCTCCAGTTGGGCATCCTTGAGCGATACAAGAAATTCAACGGTACTGAAGGGAACTCACCAACATCCGAGATGTCTCCGGAGTCATATCCTACAAGCGGGTCAACGCTGCCTGACATGGAGGACATCAACCGTGACAACACCCTGAGTGAAACAGAAAGCTACTACCAGTATCATATAAGCCTGAGGCCTGAGGATATGGCAGTGGGGAAAAACTTTATAGTTGATGAGCTTGAGTATACAGCCACCTTCGCCAACGGCGACAAGTCAC
>JAKAXP010000142.1 GCA_021816545.1 Bacteroidota bacterium | reverse complement strand
TTCCGATCTCCACATAAAGCGCCACCAGCACGAAGTTGTCCCTCAGTCTCTGCTGAACACCCTGGTCTGACCAGACCCGTGCATCCATCTCCTTGCAGTTTGCGCAGGCATGACCCTTGAAGTCGATCAGCACCGGTTTGCCAAGTTTCCTGGCGCATGCCAGTCCCTGTTCAAGGTCAAAGTAGCCCTGCAAGCCGTATTCAAAATGGAGGAAATCTGCATATTTGGGTTCCTCGCAGAGGGCTGAGCTGGCATCGGTGAATGTACCCGGTGCAAAGACACCCGGTACTGCAATTCCCGGTGCAGCAGCCGGTTTGTTTTCGCTGATGGCCTTAAGCAGGTTGAACCCGGAGGTCTCCCTGGGTGGCAGAAGAGCGGAGATTCGCGTCAGCGGTGCTCCGAAGAGCCCGGGTACAAGGTAAAGCGCAAATGTAAATGAGGCGATGATCAGAACCAGCCTGAAGACACCGATATGAGGCACATCACTGTCATGTGAGAATTTGATCTTGCCCATCAGGTAAATACCCAGCAATACGAACAGCACTATCCATATTGCCAGATAGATATCCCTTGAGAGGATTCCAAGATTATAAACGGTGTCAACTGTTGAGGCGAACTTCAGGCTGAATGCAAGCATTATAAATCCAAGGACTACCTTTACCGAGTTGAGCCACCCTCCTGACTTTGGCATCTTCTGCATCCAGGAAGGGAAGAGCGCGAAGAGTGTGAACGGCAGTGCAAATGCAAGACCGAAACCGAACATTCCTATTGTGGGACGAAGAACGTCTCCCGAGGCAGCCTCAACCAGGAGTGCTCCGACAATCGGGCCGGTGCAGGAGAATGATACCAGTACTGTTGTAACTCCGAGGAAGAATGCAGCCAGCGCTCCTCCCCTGTCAACCTTCGAGTCAGATGTGCTCACCCATTTTGACGGAAGCACTATTTCAAACGCACCGAAGAAAGAAGCAGCAAACACCAGGAACAAACTGAAGAACAGCAGGTTCGGAATCCAGTGCGTGCTGAGTGTGTTGGCAAATCCTGCTCCGGCACTTGTGAGGGAGACAATAATCCCGAGTGATGAATAAAGAAGTATGATAGAAAGCCCGAAGATAAGTGCCTTGCCGATGGCAGAGCCCTTATTTCCGGTCCCCTGTGAGAAGAATGCCACTGTCATCGGTATCATCGGGAAGACACACGGTGTCAGTATCCCGGCGAAACCGGCGAGCATCGACAGCAGGAAAAATTTCAGAAATCCCTTCTTCGGCTGATCATCCGGAGCAGAAGTTAGCGATCCTGTTGTGCCCGCCTTATCAGCCGCGCCGGAACCTTCTTCGCCACCTATTCCAACTGAAAACTCAACATCACGCGGAGGAAGGCACTGGGTGTCGTCACATGACATGAAGGTCACAAAGCCTTTAACGGTTACCGGAAGCGAATCCACAGTTATCTTCTGCCTGAACTCGATGCTTCCGCTGTGCATTCCGATATCCATCCCGAAGCTGTTGTCAAACTTTACCTCCGGAGCATTGACAGCCACAGGTTTGCCATCCAACGTAAATCCTTCCGGAGTCTCAAAGGTGAAGCTTGTAGCAACAGGCCCTCCCTCAGGAAGGTCCATGGCATAGAGATGCCACCTGTCCTCAATGGTGGCTGTCATAACAATGTCATAGCTGTTTTCCGCCGTCTTTTCGCTTCTGAAGCTCCAGGTAACAGGTTCCAGGACCTGTGCACCTGCAAACGGGGTGAATATCAGCAGCAATGCTGCAAACGTCAGTAATTTTCTGTTTCCCATGTCTCTGTTTTACAGGCCACAAAAATAACGAAAAATGTATATATCAGATACTTGACTTCGCAATTTAGTTGACCTAACTTTGATAGTAACAACCGGTCCTAAAAAAAGTTAGATCATGAACAAGGGGCATATCCGTTTCCCGGAAAAAGGTCATGATGCCGATTCAATGCTTTCTGAGCTAAGGGCTCACAGGAAGGGTGACGCCTCCTGGCGCGAAGGGAGAATGTTCGGCTATATATATCACGCCGGGAGCCGGGAAGCTAAAGCCGTGGAACAGGCTTACCACCTGTTCTGGAACGAAAATGCACTCAACCCGTCTCTGTTTTCATCCCTCAGGCAGCTGGAAAACGAAACGGTTGCGATGGTGGCAGACCTGCTTCATGCGGGGGAGGATTATGCAGGCAATCTGACCACCGGCGGATCAGAAAGTATTATGATGGCCGTGAAGGCTGGTCGCGACTGGGTGCGTAAACACCGTCCCGATATAAAGGAACCGGAGATGATTGCACCGGTCACCACACATCCGGCATTCTCAAAGGCTGCAGAATTCACCGGTGTTAAAGTCCTTTATGCCCCCCTGACCCCTGATAAAAGAGTTGATGTTGCCGAAATGGAGAAACTGATCGGAAAGAATACGGTAATGCTTACAGCCTCCGCACCTTGCTTCCCTTACGGAGTGATTGACCCTGTGGAAGAGATTGCTGAGATGGCGCGCAGGCATAACCTGCTGTTCCATGTCGACAGTTGCCTGGGAGGCCTGTTCCTCCCCTTCATTGAGAAACTCGGCTTTGATGTTCCCCTGTTCGATTTCCGCGTCACGGGAGTCACCTCAATCTCGGCTGACATGCACAAGTACGGCTACTCTGCCAAGGGTGCCTCGGTCATTCTTTATAACTCGCATGCGCTCAGAAAATCACAGTATTTCGTGATGAGCAGCTGGCCGGGAGGACTCTATGCTTCTCCCACAATGCTCGGCACCAGGTCCGGAGCCCCGATCGCGGCAGCATGGGCTGCCCTGAAAACAATAGGGAGCGACGGCTATCTCAAAATGGCCGAAAAAGTGATGAGTACAACCGCCAGGCTGCAGGAGGGTATTGAATCAATCCCCGGATTCAGGATTCTCGGGAAACCGGTAATGAGTGTATTCTCCTTCACCTGTGACAATCATGATATTTACAGGGTTGGCGACGAGCTGGCGAAAAGGGGGTGGAATCTCGATAAGCTTCAGTTCCCGGCAGCACTCCATATGACTATCTCAAATATGAATGCCGGCCATGAGACTGAGTTCCTCCAGGCTCTCAGGGAGGCGGTTAAGGCAACCGATGGGGAAAAAATCAGTGAGGCTTCATCACATGTACTTATCTCAATTGTCCGGGCACTTTCAAAGTGGCTGCCTGAAGCCTGGTTCAGGAAACTCTCCTCCAGGTTCACCTCCCTGATGAACGGAAAGGGCGGTGGAAGAGCTACCGGCGCCGCAGCCTACGGAATGACTGTGGCCATAGACAACCGGTCAAACGTTGATGAGATAATGCTTGACGTACTGGACAGGCTGTATTCTGTTTAGCTCATTTCTTCACCGGTATCAGATAAGTTCTTTCTAATATAAATTGCCCTGGAAAATATTTTGAAATTCGAACAACAATGCTTATATTTGTTTATTCTTTCTTAAGAATCATTCTTATCTGATGAAACCTGAAGAATACAGAACCAAACTGAGGGAGCGAGGGCTCAGGGTCACACCGCAACGACTCGCGGTATTTGAGGCAGTCGATATACTTCATGACCACCCCACCGCTGAGGAAGTCAGCCAGTTCATCAGGATCAAACATCCTGACATCGCACTGGGCACTGTGTACAAAACGCTTGAGACCCTTGCAGAAAGGGATATCCTCAAAAGGGTAAAGACTGACAGCGGACTGCTGCGGTATGATGCGGTGAAAGAGAATCACCATCACATATACTGCGCACTCTGTGATCGCATCGAGGATTACTATGATGCTGAGCTGACAGAAATGATCTACAATTACTTCGAAAAGAAGCAGATACCAGATTTCAGGATCGAGGACGTCAAGCTGCAGATTGTTGGCAGGTATACAGACAACAGGAAATCAGTCAGGAAAAGATGAAACTGACCGTTTAGGTAAAGGCTTAAAATACAACACCCAAAATCAGGAGCATATAACAAATTATCAGAATACTAATCTTAAAGCAAAAAAATCATGGCAGAAATCGGAAGATCAATTGTAAGGATGGATGTTGAGGAACTGCTCACTCTCCTGAACAAAGCCCTCGCCGATGAGTGGCTTGCCTACTACCAGTACTGGATAGGGGCTAAAGTGGTCAAGGGACCAATGAAGGATGCAGTGATTGCAGAACTTGAACTGCACGCAACTGAAGAGCTGACACATGCACAGCTGCTCGTGGGGAGGATCATTCAGCTCGGCGGCACACCGGTACTTTCACCTGAGGAATGGACCAGGATAACCAATTGCGGTTATGACGCCCCTGTAGACCCGTTCGTTTCAGTTGTGCTTGACCAGAACATCAAGGGAGAGCAATGTGCAATAAAGGTTTATAACAAACTCCTTGCACTGACGCGGGAAACAGACCCCATCACCTATAACATCATCCTCCAGATCCTGACAGATGAGGTTGAACATGAAGAAGATCTCGTGGCTCTCAAGGAAGATTTTGATCTGATGACAGAGCGGCGGCGGTGAGTTGTGCCACAGTCGTACATCTGCCTATTAATCTGAATTTTAATTTCTTATGTTTATTCAAATGAAATTTATTCAAC
Organism: Bacteroidota bacterium; assembly: GCA_021816545.1. Classification (GTDB taxonomy): domain Bacteria; phylum Bacteroidota; class Bacteroidia; order Bacteroidales; family VadinHA17; genus SR-FBR-E99. Next base: position 1,640 of record JAKAXP010000142.1, on the reverse strand, counting down.
TAAATCAAATTTAATATGGACGAAAAAATTTATGCAATGCCACGTATTGGCGACAAGGCTCCTGAATTCAAGGCAGTAACCACACAGGGTGAGATCAACTTCCCTTCTGATTTCCAGGGAAATTGGGTGATACTTTTCAGTCATCCTGCTGACTTCACACCGGTATGTACCTCGGAGTTCATGACCTTCGCCACAATGGCTGAGAAATTTGAAAAAGCAAACACGAAGCTGGTGGGCCTTTCCGTTGACGGCCTCTATAGCCATATCGCCTGGCTCCGCACAATCAAGGAAAAGATTGAGTACAAGGGAATGAAGGATGTTGAGGTGAAATTCCCGCTGATAGAGGATATCACGATGGATGTCGCAAAGAAATACGGGATGATGATGCCGGGCGAGAGCAGCACCAAGGCAGTCAGGGCAGTGTTTTTCATTGACCCGAAGGGAGTCATCCGCACAATTCTCTATTACCCGCTCAGCCTTGGCCGTAACTTCGAGGAGATCTACAGGGTGGTCCTCGGACTGCAGACAGCCGATGCATTCTCCGTTGCGCTTCCGGCAGACTGGCAGCCCGGTGACGATGTGATCGTCCCCACAGCTGGCTCATGCGGCGTTGCCAAGCAGCGCATGGAGAGCAAGGACGAGATGAAGTGCTATGACTGGTTCTTCTGCACGAAGAAACTTGACAAGCAGAAGATCCTCGACACTGTACTGAAGAAATAACTTTCTGATAAGTTGTATAGAAGAGAGGGTGGCTCACAGAATGTGGTCACCCTCTTTGACTAATCCTTTCCGGATCCCGGCACCGCCCACCGGCTATCCATCAGGGTAGGTCAACATAGCGGCAGTGATACATATCCGCATAAACCAGTTTCTCCCGGAATGGCAACAATGATTATCAGTATGACTTCACATGCACGTTGCGCACGGCCCGGCCTGACGGCTCGTTCTGGTTGCGGAAGGCCTCGTCCCATGCAAGCGCCTCCGGAGTGCTGCATGCCACCGAGGGCACGGAAGGAACTGTCATTGCAGCCGTCTCCGACGGAAAGTGTTCCGCAAATATCGACCTGTAATAATATTCTTCCTTTGTCAGTGGCGTGTTGAGCGGGAACCTGAAACGGGCTGTTGCCATCATTTCATCTGTCACCTTTTCAGTGGTAAGCTGTTTCAGTGTGTCAATCCAGTTGTATCCCACCCCGTCAGAGAACTGCTCTTTCTGCCGCCATGCGATGTCATGCGGCAGGTAGTCCTCAAACGCCTTCCTGAGGACCCATTTCTCCATCCTGCCGTTGCCGGCCATCTTGTCAGCCGGGTTGAGCCTCATTGCAACGTCAAGAAACTCCTTGTCAAGGAACGGAACCCTTCCCTCAACTCCCCATGCTGCAAGCGACTTGTTTGCACGAAGACAGTCATAGAGATGCAGTTTGGAAAGTTTGCGCACCGTCTCCTCGTGGAACTCACGCGGGCCCGGTGCCCTGTGGAAATACAGATACCCTCCGAAAACCTCGTCAGCCCCCTCACCCGAGAGCACCATCTTCACCCCCATCGATTTTATGACCCTGGCCATAAGGTACATGGGTGTTGAAGCCCGCACAGTTGTCACATCATAAGTCTCCAGGTAGTAAATTACATCGCGCACCGCA
>JAKAXP010000003.1 GCA_021816545.1 Bacteroidota bacterium | reverse complement strand
CAGGCGCAGGTAAGGATAAGACACACCGCCTGTACCGGGCACGGACAGGCTTCCCGGTACTCTCCCGTCTCAGTCCCGGGTAACTTTTTTTTCATTTGTCCGTTAAACCGTAAGTGTTTTCTGCTGTCAAAGCAATACAGACACAAAGAATACTTAACGGGATTTACCATGAAAACAAAAACACTTATTCTGCTTATGGCCCTGACGGGGCTGATAATGACATCGTGCAGCAAGACTGAGCCGATTGATACAAAGGCCACCGATGCGGCTGATGATGTTGTACTTAGCGAAGCGCTTTATGATGATGCGTTTGCCTCACTTGAAATCGCCACTGGTTTTGCAGAGGTTGGAAAGAAGTCTGCCTCTGTGCTTGACAGCTGTCCGCTTATTACAATCAACTCACCGGGTGAAAATTTCTTCCCCAGGAACATCGTGATTGATTATGGCACCGGATGCACCGGTCTGTTTGATGTGGTTCGCAGCGGGAAGATACTCATCACTCTGTCGGGCCCGAGGGGAACGGCAGGCTCGGAGCGTGTGCTGACATTTGATAACTACTATGTCAACGGAGCAAAGGTCGAGGGTACATTCACAATAGAAAATCTCGGCCTGAACAACAATCAGAATGCTGTCTTCGGCGTAAACCTCACCGGCGGAAAGATAACATTCCCCGACAGCAAGGTTATAACCCGGGAGTTCACCCACGAAAGGGAATACATTGCAGGATACGGTACCTGGAATCCATGGGATGACATTTGCCTGATCACCGGAATGTCAGCCGGCACAAACCTTGAAGGCAAGACATACACGCTTACAATTGTCAATCCGCTTGAATGGCATGCCGCATGCAGGTTCCTGGTGAGCGGAACGATAGGATTTGATGTGGAAGGCATTGAGCCTTTTGAACTTGACTATGGCACCGGCGAATGTGATGCTGATGCCACCCTCTCAAGGGGTGATGAAACGAAGCAGATAACGCTCCGTTACAGGCACCCGAAATACAACGGTAATTAGTGTGCTACCCTGACCCGCCCTGTTTTTCGGAACTGTCCTGCGGGTATCTGAAAAGAGAAATCCCGGCTTGCCAGATGGCAGGCCGGGATTCTTATTCTTATGGTTCCGGGCAGGATTCAGGAGGCCTTAAGCACCTTCATATCCACCCTTTCAAGCTTATGGGAGGCGTATTCGGGTGTAACCGTAAACTCCTTCGAGTCGCCGGACGGTAGTTCGAACATTGCGTCCATCATTATAGCCTCGCAGATTGCACGGAGGCCCCTGGCACCCAGCCTGAACTCCACTGCCTTGTCCACGATGTAATCAAGCGCCTCCGGTGTGAAGGTGAGCTCAATGCCATCCATGGCAAAAAGCTTTATGTACTGCTTGGTGATGGCGTTCTTCGGTTCGGTGAGGATGGCTCTCAGCGCCTTCGGGTCAAGGGGAGAGAGGTGGGTGAGCACCGGAAGCCGGCCGATGATCTCCGGGATCAGGCCGTAAGCACGCAGGTCCTGAGGTGCGATGTACTTCAGGAGGTCATCCTTGTCATAATGATCACGCGATCGGCTGGCAGTATAACCAACAACTGAGGTGTTAAGCCTGTGGGCAATCTTCTTTTCGATCCCCTCAAAAGCGCCGCCGCAGATAAAGAGTATGTTCCTCGTATCAACCGGGATCATCTTCTGCTCAGGATGTTTCCTGCCCCCCTGGGGAGGTACATTTACAATCGATCCTTCAAGCAGCTTGAGTAGTCCCTGCTGCACACCCTCGCCTGAAACGTCACGTGTGATGGATGGGTTATCGCCCTTGCGGGCTATCTTGTCAAGCTCATCGATGAATACAATTCCTTTCTCGGCAGCCTTTACATCATAGTCGGCGTTCTGGAGAAGACGGGTAAGCAGGCTTTCAATGTCCTCACCGACATAACCGGCTTCTGTAAGCACCGTTGCATCAACTATAGTGAACGGTACGTGAAGCATCCTGGCAATGGTTCGCGCCAGCAGTGTCTTGCCGGTACCTGTCTCGCCAACAAGTATGATGTTTGATTTTTCGATCTCAACATCATCACTGTCGGCCTTCTGCATCAGCCTCTTGTAATGGTTGTAGACTGCAACCGAAAGGATCTTCTTGGCTTTATCCTGCCCGATGACGTACTGGTCAAGGAACTTCTTTATTTCCTCCGGTTTCCGAAGCTTGATACCTTCAAGATTGAAACTTGATTTGCCTCCCAGTTCCTCAACCATGATGTTGTGGGCCTGTTCAATGCAATGATCGCATATGTGACCCTCAAGCCCGGCAATAAGAAGGTTAGCCTCTTTCTTGGTGCGTCCGCAGAACGAGCATTTATCCATAAGGCGGAATTAGTTCTTGGTCCTGGTCAGGACCTCGTCGATCATGCCGTATTCCTTTGCTTCAGTGGCTGTCATCCAGTAGTCGCGGTCAGAATCCTTCTCTACCTTGTCGACGGGATTGCCGGTATGAAGGGCAATAATCTCGTAAAGTTCCTTCTTGAGCTTGGTGATTTCCCTTGCAACAATTTCGATGTCGGATGCCTGTCCCTCAGCACCTCCCATGGGCTGGTGGATCATTATACGCGAGTGCTTCAGTGCCGAGCGTTTTCCCTTTGTTCCTGCAGTGAGCAGCACGGCGCCCATCGAGGCAGCCATGCCGGTGCAGATTGTCGCCACATCGGCAGAGATGTACTGCATGGTGTCATATATGCCGAGACCTGCATGAACAGCTCCTCCGGGGGTGTTAAGATAAATCTGGATATCCTTGCCCGGATCTGACGAGTCAAGGTAGAGCAACTGCGCCTGGATTATGTTTGCAACATAATCATCTACCGGCAGACCAAGGAAAATTATCCGGTCCATCATAAGGCGCGAAAAGACGTCCATCGAAGCCACGTTCAGCTGACGCTCCTCTATGATGGTGGGAGAGATGTAACCGTTGCTTGCCGATATGTACCGGTGCATTGTGAGGCTGCTGATGCCGAAGCGGTCAGCTGCATATTTTTTAAAATCCCTGATATCTGACATAATAAGAATCTTTGGTTGAATTCCAAATATACGAATTAAACCCTTAATAGTTTCATTTGTTGCCGAAGAGCTTGTTGAACTCCTCAGGGGTAACGGTCTTTTCATCTACCTTGACCGAGTCAATTATGATGCCCAGCACCCTGGTGTCAAGAACTTTCTCGGCGATGCGGCGGGCCTCCTCCTCTTTCTTCAGGAAATCAGCTGCAAATGATGTGATCTGCTCATCCGTGGCGTAGTGCAGGCCGTACTGTGCGAACTGCGCGCGTGTAAAGTTCTTGGCCTCCTCAAGGATCTCCTCATCGGTGATTTTGAGTTCGCTGTTTTTTGCCACCCTGTTCTTGATCAGCTGCCAGCGCAGGTCATCACGGAAATGGTCGAAGTCTTTTTCTATATCTTCTGCCGTGGTCTTCTCATTCACTCTCAGCAGCCACCTCTTGAGGAACTCCTCGGGAACCTCGAACGGGGTCTTCTCCAGAACCAGGTCACGGGCATCGGTACGGAGCTTGTATTCTGTCTCACGGTTGAAGTATTCCCTGATCTCGTCAGTGACTTTTGCTTCGAACTCGGCAGCTGATTTCACGGTACCTTCTCCGTAGATCTTATCCCACAGTTCCTGGTTATTCTCAGCCGGGACGAAGCGCGAAACCTCCATGATTGTAATTGAATAGCGTCCGTCCAGGTCTTTTACCTCATCCTTCTGCTTCTTCAGGAGCCCGGCAATCTCGTAATCATTTGGGAAAGCCTTCCGAAGCTCGAAGCCTACTGTATCTCCTGCTTGCTTGCCAAGGAATTGCTTCTTAATCTCATCGTCCTTTATCATCTCCACCGAGAGGGATGCTGCATCGTTTTTGACCGAACTGTCAGAGGATTCCACTATCCCCTTGAGGAGGTCCTTCTCTTCAGCTGTGTCGGCAGTGATGAACTGACCGTACCTGCGGGCATAGTTGTCAACATAATCTGCAACCATTTTGGTGTCAGGCTCTATCAGGTAGCGGGTAAGCTTCTGCTTCTTGTTCAGGCTGACTTCAAATTCAGGGGCCAGTCCGAGTTCAAAGGTGAAGGTGAATTCATCCGATTTCTCCGGGTCAAACGTATGCCCGTCATTTTTCGGCATCGGGTCACCAAGTATGTCAAGGTTTTCATTTTTAATGTAGTCCGAAAGGCTCTCCGAGACGATGTTGTTTATCTCGTCAACGAGGACGGAAGTGCCGTAGAGCTTTTTTATCATCTGCATGGGCACATGACCGGGACGGAATCCCTTGATGCTGGCTGTCCTGCGGTATTCCCTGAGTTTCTTCTCGACCTTCTCTTCGTAGTCGGTTTTGGTGATATCAATTCTGACGGTTGCGTTCAGTGCGTCAATGTTCTCTCTGGTGACATTCATATTGTAACTGTTTTCTATCGATTTAAAAACCGCCTTAACCTGCGCCTTGTGGCCCGGATTAAGGGCGGTTCCGGTGTCTGGTGCGGATGAAGGGACTCGAACCCCCACGCCCTGAGGCACAAGATCCTAAGTCTTGCTCGGCTACCAATTACGACACATCCGCAAAAAGTGGTGCAAAATTAGTAAAAATTACGAAGTTACAAAAGGGGGTGGGATTAAATTACCTCCTGAGTTCGAAGTTCTTACCGAGGTAGACGCTTCTTACCTGCTCATCGTCAGCAAGCTGTGAGGCAGTGCCCTGCTTGAGGATCTTTCCCTCGAAGAGGAGGTAAGCCCTGTCAGTTATTGAGAGGGTTTCGTGGACGTTATGGTCAGTGATGAGGATCCCTATGTTCTTGTCTTTCAGGTGAGAGACTATCATCTGGATATCTTCGACGGCGATGGGGTCAACGCCGGCAAAAGGCTCGTCAAGGAGGATGAAGTTTGGTTTCAGGGCCAGGGCGCGGGCAATCTCTGTCCGGCGACGTTCGCCTCCTGAAAGCTGTATTCCGAGACTCTTTCTTATGCGTGCGAGGCCGAACTCTTCCAGAAGTGACTCAAGCCTCTCCTTTCGCTCCTCTCGGGTCATGTCAGAGAGCTCCATTACTGCCATCAGGTTGTCTTCAACGCTCAGTTTGCGGAAGACGGAGGCCTCCTGTGCAAGGTAACCTATGCCGAGACGTGCACGGCGGTACATCGGGAAGTCAGTGATCTCCGTGTTGTCGAGCCATATATTTCCGCCGTTGGGGCGGATAAGTCCAACAATCATGTAGAAGGTGGTTGTCTTTCCGGCTCCGTTTGGACCGAGGAGTCCCACTATTTCGCCCTGCTCCACCTCAACGGAGACCTCGTTGACAACTGTCCGTGTCTTGTACCTTTTGACAAGATCTGTTGTATGGAGCTTCATGGCGTTACTCTTTTTCGTTTACCGGGTCTCCTGCGGATTGGTCAGGATTGTCATTCCTGCTGGTTCCGTCAGCCTCATCCTTTGCCTTTGCTTCGCTTCCGGCGGCATCTGCCTCTGGGCTTATACCTGGTTCCCGTTCGGCAGCTTCTGCATTTCCTCTTTCCTTTGCTTCGCGTTCGGCAGCAGCGGCCTTCGCCTTCTCCCTCGCCTTCTCCTTCGCGGCCCGCTCAGCTGCAGCTTCAGCCTCGGCTTCGGCCGCCTCGGCCTTCTCCTTGTTCCTTACCACCCTTTGCGCAATAATAATACTGGCTTCATAAAGCAGAAGCAGGGGGAGAGATACGAGAATCTGGCTGAAGATATCAGGCGGGGTGATCACTGCCGCCACGACTAGCACCAGTACTATGGCATGCCTGCGGTACTTGCGCATGAAATCAGGAGTCAGCACGCCTATCCTGGCCAGGAAGAATACGACTATCGGCAGCTCGAATGTCACCCCGGCGGAGAGAGCAACAGAGGTGACAGAGCCGATATAAGAGGTAATGTTTATCTGGTTCGTGACAATGTCACTGACACGATATGAGCCGAGAAAGTTTATTGAAAGCGGAGTGATGATGAAGTACCCGAACAAAATACCAATGATGAAAAGCAGCGAGGCCATCGTTACAGCTCCTCGGGCATACTTACGCTCCTTTTCATAGAGGGCGGGGCGGAAGAATGACCAGAACTCCCAGAAGACATAGGGAAATGCAAGGATCAGCCCTGCAACCAGCGAAATGTTGATATGGGTGGTGAACTGCCCTGACATCTTTATGCTGATCAGTTCAATGGGATTCTGATTGATGCACAGCACCGGTACATTCACCAGGTCAGACAGCCTGCACAGAAGCCTGTTTGTTATGAAGTCAGGATTGTTGGGGGCAAGAATTATATGATCAAAAATTATGTTCTTGAATATAAAAGCAACTATAGCACCGATGACGACGGCAGCCAGGGCCCTGATTATATGCCACCTCAGTTCCTCAAGGTGCTGCAGGAATGTCATCTCTCCTTCGTTGGTTCTGCTGTTTGCTCTGCTCTTGCCGGCCATAACTGGCGTTAAATTGAAGCGTGTAAAGATATGCAAAACTTAGGTTTCAAAACAATACCCGTTCACCGGCTGCCCTTACATTTAATCCCGGGGGGTGATAAAAAGATTTGATATGTATTCTTATTTTAGTTAAATTTGAGTTAAGGGTAATATGTTGGATAAAGTTTGCGTAACTTGTTATTATAAATTTAATCCGTTTAACTGAAGGGGAGAGGAAATATCACATGTATACTGATAATTCTATACATGACTATCTGAAGAAATATTTCGGGTTCGACACGTTCAAGGGAAACCAGGAGCCCATAATCAAGAGCGTTCTTGAAGGGAATGACACATTTGTCCTGATGCCGACCGGCGGGGGCAAGTCGCTCTGTTACCAGTTGCCGGCAGTTATGCTGGAGGGCACTGCGGTGGTCATTTCACCGCTGATTGCTTTGATGAAAAACCAGGTTGATGCCATGCGGAACTTCAACACCACCGATGACGTGGCTCATTTCCTGAATTCATCCCTCACCAAGACTGCTATTGCAAGAGTCAGGCAGGATGTTACCGATGGCAGGACAAAACTTCTCTACGTGGCACCTGAGTCACTTACAAAAGATGAGAATATCGAGTTTCTCAGGAGCGTTAAAGTTTCTTTCTATGCTGTGGATGAGGCTCATTGCATATCGGAATGGGGACACGATTTCAGGCCGGAGTACCGCCGGATAAGACCTATAATAGATACTATCACAAGGGCACCCATTATAGCACTGACAGCCACTGCCACACCCAAGGTCCAGCATGACATTCTCAAGAACCTTGGCATCAGTGACTCAATGGTATTCAAGTCGTCATTCAACCGGCCCAACCTTTACTATGAGGTGAAGGCCAAACAGGATGCCACGCGCGAGATCATCAAGTACATAAAGAACAACCCGGGCAAATCAGGCATCATTTACTGCCTCAGCCGCAAGAAAGTGGAAGAACTGGCCGAGACGCTGAAAGTAAATGACATAAAGGCGCTGGCATATCATGCAGGCATGGACTCACCGACACGTACATCCAACCAGGACAAGTTCCTGATGGAGGAAGTGGACGTAATTGTTGCCACCATTGCCTTTGGCATGGGGATAGACAAGCCTGACGTCAGGTATGTGATACACTTCGACATGCCAAAGAGCCTGGAGGGATATTACCAGGAGACCGGCCGCGCAGGACGCGACGGGGGAGAGGGGAGATGCATCGCATACTACAGCTATGATGACATCGTCAAGCTTGAGAAATTCATGCAGGGTAAGCCGATAGCCGAACAGGAGATCGGAAAGCAACTGCTGCTTGAGACGGTTTCATATGCCGAGTCGTCAACCTGCCGCCGCAGGATCCTGCTCCATTACTTTGGCGAGGAGTATAAGCAGGAGAACTGTGAGGCATGCGATAACTGCCTGCATCCGAAGACGCAGTTCGAGGGGCAGGATTACGTTGTGAACATGCTTGAGACCGTGCTTGCAGTGAAGGAGAAGCACAAGGCCGATCATATTGCCAAGATACTGGCAGGAACGATGAACTCTGCCATCAAGTCATACAAGCACCACAAGCTTGAGACATTCGGTATCGATGAGGAGAAGGATGAGCGGTTCTGGAACATGGTTATCAGGCAGGCACTCATCAATAAGCTGCTTACAAAGGACATAGAAAACTACGGGCTGCTGGGGCTGACGCCGAAGGGCCATGAATTCCTGGAGAACCCGAAGAGCTTCATGCTCAACGAGGATCATGACTATACGGAGACCGAAGATGAAGAAGCCTCGTTCGGTGCTCGCACGGCTGCTGCTGATGAGGAACTGCTGAGCATACTGAAGGATCTTCGGAAGAAGATTTCAAAGCAGGCAGGACAGCCTCCTTATAATATATTCCAGGATCCGTCGCTGGAAGAGATGGCAATACAGTATCCTGTTACGCTTGAGGAGCTCCAGAACATAACCGGTATAGGGGCCGGCAAGGCACAGCGGTACGGCAGGGAAGTTGTTGAGGTGATCAAGAACTACGTGGCCGACAAGGAGATCATCAGGCCGCAGGACATGGTTGTCAAGTCAGTGGTCAACAAGTCGGGCCTCAAGGTTTACATCATCCAGAGCATTGACCGGAAGATGCCGTTTGAGGATATTGCCGATGCAAAAGGCATTGAGTATGACGAGCTGCTTTCGGAAATAGAGGCCATTGTAAGCAGCGGGACGAAGCTGAGCATTGATTATTATATAGATACGGTCATTGATGAGGACCGTCAGCAGGACATATACTCCTACTTCATGGAGGAAGCCGAAAGCGGTTCTCTTGAGGAGGCCATCAATGAGCTTGCCGGCGAGTTTGAGGAGGAGGAGATCCGTCTTGTGCGCATCAAGGTGCTGGCGGAAGGAAACTAAGTCAGTCGGCAGTACCAGTCAGCAGTCGGCAGTTTGGGACTCAGACAGAGGATGAGGACCAATCCCGTATCCGCCAGCTGGCGGATCGGGAAGTCAGTCAGCAGTTGGCAGTTTGATACTCCGGCGAAGGCGAAATCCGGTTCCGGGATTTACTCTTTACCGCTCGCGGAAACGGCCGGCACCAGGTAAACGGCTCATAACACCCACCAACACAAAATAGAAGGGGTAAACAATCTCAGACAGCAGGAACATTCCTGCGTGAATTTTTGTCCCTCTCTTCCTCATTTCCGTGGATATCATAAGGTAATCCGGCACGGTTTTGATTGCATACATGGCGGCTGCCAGCGGAATGAATTTCAGTGATATGAAGCTGGCCACTGCGGCTGCGGCGACGGCGGCGTTGCACGCCGCCGTGGCTGCGGCGAGGGTGAGGGTTGGGACGCTCCGGAGCTGAAAGGCCTTTGATGCCCACCGTGCGCGCTGACGGAGCAGCGCCGCAGCCGTGACCGCGGCAGCGGTCTCCGCCGCCGCCGACCCGCTGCCGTCATGCCTGACGGCCCCGCCGTCACCCATGACGGCAGCAAGCAGGAACATGTCATCGCCTGACGGCAGGTCAGGACGCAGATCATCAGCATGCCTGAGGTAAACATCCCTGCGGAACGACATATTTGCAGCATTGCACATAACCGGATGACCTGCCACAGCTGTTGCTTCCGTTATCGCCTGCAACGCAGAGAACTCAAAAACACCAAAATGAGACCAGAATCCACGGGCCGCCTTTTGAACCACCGGCGCAAGAACCATCTCCGGACCGTCACCGGCATACCACGATGCATGAGATCGAACCCATTCAGGACCCACAATACAGTCGGCATCAGTGGTGATGATAACCTCACCCGATGCTTTTTCAATGCCGTATCTCACCGCCCTTTTCTTGCCTGAGAAAGGGTTGTAAATGAATTTGATACACAGATCCGGCCGATCAGTTAGGGCTGTAATGAATTCACTGACCACAATCGGTGTGCGGTCGGTTGAATTATCATTTACAATTATTATTTCCAGAAGATCTGACGGGTAATCCTGCCTTGCCAGGCTCTCCAGCAGATACCGGATACGCTTTTCCCCGTTACGTACTGCCACAATCACGCTTACCTTAGGAAACCTCTTGCCCCGGGGAACCGAAATCCTGTTCCGGTGAACTAGAATCAGCCATAGGACCAGGAGTCCTGCTGAGTAAATCAGTACCGGTAAGATCAACCACCACATAATGGTTTGCGGTTAGACCATCCACTCGAAGGTGCGGTAGTGATTGCCGTTCATGCCCATAGCTTCATAGGTCTTCTGGGCACGGATATTCTCCGACTCCACATACAGCCGCAGTCCGGCTATTCCGCACTCCATACCTTCCTTTTTGATATGATCATACATCAGCCTGAAAATACCTTTGCGGCGGTATTCAGGTATCACGTAGACTGACTGGAACCACCAGACACTGGCATTGCGCCAGTCGCTCCACTCATATGTGATCATCAGCGATGCAACAACAGCGCCCTGATCCTCGGCTACATAATACTGTCCCTTTGTTTCGTCATGAAATACTGCCATCACCCCCTTTGTTATGATATCAGTTTTCAGCTCCATTCCCTCTGTCTCCATGGCCATTGCCTGCTGGAATGATATGATTGAAGGTGCGTCGTCCGGGGTTGCCTTGCGGATTGTTATCATGATCCTGAATTGTATTGATATATGTTATTATACAATGACATGTCTCCAGCGCGGTTCAATGTTTCTACACCCATACCTGCCGACCGGTATTGCCAACTTCACTACTGCCTCTTGCCTCTTGCCTCTTGCCTTGAAATCAATACTCGTCCCACGCCTTTATCTCCATCTCGCTCTCCGGCACGCTGCAGAAGGCATTTATGAATGCCGATGCCAGCCTCGCATTTGTAATAAGCGGTATGTTGTAATCAACTGCGCTGCGGCGGATCTGGTAGTCGTTGCTCAGCTCCGTGGCCGACAGGTCCTTGGGTATGTTGATGACCAGGTCAACAACCCGCTGACGTATCAGCTCAACAGTATTCGGCGAGGCCTCCTCGTCAGGCCAGTGAGCCACCTTTGCTGCCACCCCTGCATTTGAGAGAAACTGCTGAGTGCCGCGGGTGGCAAATATTGTATAGCCGCGCCTGTCGAGCAGCCTGACGGCTTCCAGCAGATCGGCCTTCGACTTTGCAGGCCCGGAGGATATCAGCACTGCCTTTACCGGCATACGGTATCCGACAGAATACATAGCCTTCAGCAGCGCCTCATGGAAGCTGTCGCCTATGCACCCGACCTCTCCCGTGGAAGCCATGTCAACCCCAAGCACGGGGTCAGCCTTTGCCAGTCGCGAGAAGCTGAACTGTGATGCCTTGACGCCAACATAGTCAAGGTCAAAGACTGACTTGTGCGGCTTCTCCCATTCCACACCGAGCATGATGCGGGTTGCGAGTTCTATAAGATTCGTCTTAAGTACCTTGGAAACAAAAGGCATACTGCGGCTTGCCCGCAGGTTGCATTCAATGACCTTGATGTCATTCTCGCGTGCCAGGAATTGGATATTGAACGGCCCTGAGATATTAAGCTCACGGGCAATCTCGCGCGAGATCCTCTTAATACGCCGGACAGTTTCAAAATATATTTTCTGGGGAGGAAATACGATTGTTGCATCACCTGAATGTACCCCGGCATACTCCACATGCTCGCTGATTGCATAAGCGACGATCTCACCACCGGAAGCCACAGCATCAATCTCTATTTCCTTGGCATATTCAATAAATTCTGACACCACCACCGGGTGTTCCTTTGAAACGCTGGCAGCCAGCTCGAGGAAATGGACCAATTCCGTGCTGTTTGACACCACGTTCATCGCGGCACCTGAAAGCACGTATGAGGGGCGTATAAGCACCGGGAACCCTATATCATCAATAAACCGGTTAATCTCTTCAAGGCTGCGGAGTTCCCTCCAGCGGGGCTGGTCAATATCCAGCGCATCACACATTGATGAGAACTTATGCCGGTCTTCGGCGCGGTCAATCGACTCCGGCGGTGTCCCGAGTATCGGCACTCCCTGCCTGTGCAGCCTCATAGCCAGGTTATTGGGTATCTGGCCGCCCATTGCAAGAATGACTCCCCTTGGCGTCTCAAGGTCAATCACATCCATCACCCTCTCAAACGACAGCTCGTCAAAGTAAAGCCTGTCGCACATGTCATAATCGGTACTGACGGTTTCAGGATTGTAGTTGATCATCACGCCGCGCAGACCCTCTTTCCTGATTGTATTTATCGCATTTACCGAGCACCAGTCAAACTCAACGCTTGAACCTATCCTGTATGCACCGGAGCCAAGCACTATCACCGACCGTTTATCATTTTCATACCAGATGTCATGCTCCATCCCGCTGTAGGTGAGATACAGGTAGTTTGTCACGGCCGGATACTCCGCTGCAAGAGTGTCTATCTGCTTCACATAAGGCACAATGCCGCGGCTTTTCCGGTGGCGCCGTACACTTAGCATAGATTCATTTATTGCACGGTTTTCAGGCTTCAGCACATGCCTGGCAATCTGGAAATCACTGAATCCGTTGATCTTCGCATGAAGCAGCTCCCTGTCAGACAGGGTCTCGAGCGAGTTGCAGTTTTCAAGCTGTTTCTTGATGTTGCTGATATTCTGCAGTTTGTAAAGGAACCACCGGTCTATCCGGGTAAGCTCCCAGATACGGTCAACATCAAACCCCTTCTCCAGGGCTTCGGCGATGGAGAAGATGCGCATGTCAGTCGGCTGCGAGAGCTCCCTTTCAATATCTGAGAAGCTTAAATTCCGGTTTGAGACGAAACCGTGCATCCCGAGCCCTATCATCCTCAGTCCCTTCTGTATGGCTTCCTCAAACGTTCGCCCGATGGCCATTATCTCTCCCACGCTCTTCATGCTGCTGCCTATCTCGTGGGCAACCCCCTGGAATTTGTTGAGGTCCCACCGGGGGATTTTGCAAACTATATAGTCGAGTGCAGGCTCAAAGCATGCGGTTGTTGATTTTGTAACTGAATTTTTCAGCTGGTGAAGGCCATATCCAAGTGCCAGCTTTGCAGCCACGAACGCCAGCGGATAACCTGTTGCCTTTGAAGCCAGGGCGCTGGAGCGCGAAAGACGGGCATTAACCTCGATAACACGGTAGTCTTCCGAGTTGGGGTCGAGGGCATACTGGACGTTGCATTCGCCGATTATGCCCACGTGGCGAATTATCTTTATTGACAGTTCCCGGAGTTTATGGTACTCGCTGTTGGTCAGGGTCTGTGAAGGAGCCACAACTATACTCTCCCCGGTATGTATCCCGAGCGGATCGAAGTTCTCCATGTTGCAGACGGTTATACAGTTGTCGAAGCGGTCGCGGACCACCTCGTACTCAACTTCCTTCCATCCCTTAAGTGATTCCTCCACCAGGATCTGGTCAGAATAGGAGAAGGCCCGGGCGGCCATAGTCCGAAGCTCATCGTAGTTTGAGCAGAAGCCGCTACCCTGTCCGCCGAGGGTGTATGCAGCACGGATTATGATCGGGAATCCAAGGCGCTCTGCTGCAGTCAGGGCGTCTTCCACCGTTGTGACGGCTATGCTGCGGGGTGTCCTGACCCCGATTTCATCAAGCTTTTTGACAAACAACTCCCGGTCTTCGGTATTCATGATTGCCTCCACCGGTGTGCCCAGCACCTTCACGCCGTGCTTCTCAAACACTCCGCTGCGGAAAAGTGCGGTACCGCAGTTGAGCGCCGTCTGCCCCCCGAATGAAAGCAGGATGCCATCAGGCTTTTCGCGTTCAATGACCCGCTCCACAAACTTCGGTGTAACAGGAAGAAAGTAGATCTTGTCGGCAATTTTGTCCGATGTCTGCACTGTGGCAATATTCGGATTGATCAGCACGGTGAAGATACCCTCCTCCCTAAGGGCTTTCAGCGCCTGTGATCCGGAGTAGTCAAATTCGCCTGCTTCACCGATTTTAAGTGCTCCCGAGCCGAGCAGAAGCACCTTTTTTATTTCATCCTTCATCGTTGCCGTTTGGGCTGTAAAAATACAACAAAATTGCTGTGCAGCCCTCACTGGAGAGGAAGAAGCAAAAGGTTCACTTCCAGATGACCGGAGCTAAGGATGAATGAGCTATGGATTCAGGACCGCGGAATGTACCGTGTCATCCGTCCGGTTGCAACTGGAAACCATTATCGGTGGTTGGTGTTCAGAACTTTGAGACTAATTGTTAAAAAATACACACCGGTCAAATTATATGTAACATCGGGCATTTCGTTACGTTTACTTATTGGTTTGCTTCGGGGAGCCCAATTGCCAAAAACATGACATTTATTAGAAACGACATCCGGTATGCCATGAAACACCTGACTTTATTTTTTCTTTTTCTTCCGCTTGCAATAAACACCGTATCCGGGCAATCGCCCACAGGTGTACTAAAGGTTTTCTCTGAAAATCCTCTTGTTGTTTATGTTGATGAGACACATTATCCACAGTATGGCGAGATAAAACTCGCACCCGGAACTCATTGGGTCAAAGCCATCAATGGTGATGGCGCAAGGGTTTACAGCCAGATTGTAACCGTAAAAACCAATGAGGTCACATCAGTACTCATTGAAGCTCCGCAGCCCCAGACTGTTCAGCCGGTTTCTCAGCAGAACGCAACGGCGCAGACCGTCACTTCAGGACAGAGTGTTGTATACGGGCAGACTTCTCCCGGTTCCCAGGCCGGACCGCCGGTGGCGAATTCACAGTCGGGCCAGGCGGCAGGAAACACCCCGGCCGGGCCTGCAGTCGCTGCAGCCCCGAAGCCGACGATTGACATCGGCCAGGTGGGGGGCAGGCTTCCCGCTGACATGAGCGGCGCATTCGGCCTTGTTTTCGGCATGAATACAGGTGATGTGGACCGTATAATGTCACCGAAGGCTGCCCAGGCCCAGAGGAACAACGGGTACTATGTCTATGCAATCCCGGTGGGATCTTCCGTATACCTGGTGGAGTGCAGGTTTATTGACCAGAGACTTTTCCAGATCATTGTCGGTTATGTTTCAACGTACACCAGCAATGAAAAGCTTAAGCTGAGTAAGGACCAGGTTCCCTACCCGGAGTTCAACAGGATGCTGAACGACGTGACTGCGATCTATGGCGCACCGACGACTGCTGAAAAAATATACCTCTCCGGGTACAGTGAAAATGACGGTCGGCTCCAGGAGGCGCTGAGGAAGAAAAAGGCACTGCTGCTTTATACCTGGTTTGATCCTGCAACCGGGAATAATATAATGGTGGGGCTGGGATACACTACAGCCCCGCTTGCCGGAACGATATATACAAGCGGACCGTTGAGCGCCGAGGCCGCAAACCGCAGGCTCAGACTGAATGCATATGATTACCACAGGTCATTCAAGGATAATTATTTCTCAAACTAGCTTCATACAAAAACTGACATATGAAAACTCACGCATTAACTTTAGTTCTTCTGCTTTTCGGCATTTCAGCCGCATTCGCCCAGAACACGGGAACCCTCAAGGTCTTTTCGGAACAACCAATTGTGGTTTATGTCGATGAGACTCAGTATCCAACCTACAATGCGATCACTCTTGCCGCGGGAACACATTATGTAAAGGCCCTTGACAAGGACGGAGCAAAGGTCTACAGCAATATTGTTTCCATCACGGCCGGGGAGGTCACAACGGTTCTTGTTGGCACCTCAGGCACCTCAGCCCAACCGGCGGCGACTACAGGAAATCAGCCCGCAACACAGGCTGCTCAGCCGCCAACAGGCGGAACCGGTACACTGAATATCTTTTCAGAATTTACGGGAACCACTGTTTATATTGATGATATCAAACAGGGAGAGGATGTAAAGACAGTCAATGGCATCCCTGCCGGCAACCATTACCTGAAGGTTATCAAGGACGGTGTCGGGATCTTCGGGGAACTTGTCACAATCAACCCGGGTCAGGCTACAACAATACTCATCAAGAATGACGGACAGGTGGCTGAAAAGATAATGGAGAGCAAATCAAAAGAGCGCGAGGAATACCAGTCAAAGAAGATTGATGTGATCTTCACATCCAATTCAGTCAGCACAACACAGGGCGCCAGCACCCTGTTCCCGGGATTTTACGGGTATTACGGCTATTCATCCTCAGTGACAAATACTTCACAGATTTCCGATTTCAAGATCATCCAGGGCGGTGTGAAGGAGATTGGTGATCTGGGGCTGGCCAACCTCGTGGGGAATCAGAACATAATCAATACATATGCCCGCATAAACAAGTCGGTAAACAGATCACTGAATGTGGGCCTCGGAATGTTCCTCGGAGGACTGCTTATTGGTGGCCCCATTCTGGTTGACATACTGGTAGACAAACCATTCCTGCATCCTGACGGGACGACAGCACCCACCTGGGAAGTAGTGGGGGCAACCGCCGGAATTGTTTCATGTACAATCGGTTATGCTCTTGTTATGGGCTCTGATAAAAAATATCCGGGGCACTACTACCGTGTGGATGATGCTGCAAAGGACGCACAGGAGTACAACCGGAAGCTGAAGGAACAATTGGGATTGCCAGAAAGCTATGACGTGAAATAGGCACCTGCCTGACTCCTCAATTTCAACAAAGGGCGTCTCACAGAATTCGTGAGCGCCTTTTTTTTGCATAAAAATTCCCGGCCCTGGATAAAGATTGCAAATAATGTATAAATTTGCACTCTAAATGAATAAAAATACATTATGAACAGGGCAACACGGCTGGCACTTATAGAGAAGCTTGTCAGGGAGAATGTGATAGGATCACAGGAGGAGCTGCTCAGGATGATGGAGGGCACAGGGATGAAGTGTACGCAGGCGACACTCTCCCGCGATTTAAGGCAGATTGGCATCAGCAGGGGATTCGACGGCAGCGGAGGGTACCGCTATTTTCTCCCTTCAGGAAGGGAGGAGGCGGCTGATTCCCTGCCCGGTAGTGACACTGCAGCAATCACCGGCATAACATGGGCAAGAGGATTGCTGCTCATAAAGACCCTTCCGGGCTTCGCTCCGGCAGTCGCTATCAGGATTGACCGTGCAGGCCGTTACGAAATAGCCGGTACAGTTGCCGGTGATGACACAATCCTGCTGATTCCCCGTGACAACATCAGCAATGAGGCAGTTGAAGAGTGCCTCAGCACAATTTTCCAGTCATAAATCAAATAACAGAATAACATAATGAAAAAAGTAATGCTTGCTTATTCCGGAGGTCTTGATACCTCTGTGATTCTCAAATGGCTCATCAACAAAGGATACGAAGTCATAGCCTATGTGGCTGACGTGGGGCAGAATGACGATTTTGAAGCGGTTCGCGAAAAGGCACTGGCAATTGGAGCCTCGTCAGTCATAATTGAAGACCTGAAAAGGGAATTCGTCACAGATTATATCTTCCAGGCTGTAAAGGCAAACGCAGTTTATGAGGACCGTTATCTCCTGGGTACAGCGCTTGCACGTCCGCTTATCGCGAAGAAACAGATTGAGGCTGCCATAGAATATGAGGCAGATTACGTCGCCCATGGTGCAACGGGAAAAGGTAATGACCAGGTGCGGTTCGAGCTTGCCTATTATGCCCTTAAGCCTGATATCAAGGTGATCTCTCCCTGGAAGGATGCCGAGTTTCTCTCACAGTTCCAGGGCAGGT
Organism: Bacteroidota bacterium; assembly: GCA_021816545.1. GTDB lineage: Bacteria > Bacteroidota > Bacteroidia > Bacteroidales > VadinHA17 > SR-FBR-E99. Next base: position 15,509 of record JAKAXP010000003.1, on the reverse strand, counting down.
CGGATATGATCAGGTATGCTGCCGGCCATCGCATCCCGGTCAAGGCTTCGATTTCAAAACCCTACAGTGAGGATGACAACCTGATGCATATCAGTCACGAGGCGGGCATCCTTGAGGATCCGCTGTACTTCGCAGGGAGGGAAATCCTCCAGAAGATGGTGATGCCGATGGATGCACCGGATAAGGAGACGCATATTTCAATCACTTTCAAAGACGGGATACCGGTCAATGTGACCAACAAGGATGACGGTAAAAGCTACAGTGATCCGCTGGAGCTCTTCACCTACCTGAACAAGCTTGGCGGTGACAATGGCATCGGCCTGCTTGACATGGTTGAGAACAGGTTCGTGGGGATCAAATCAAGGGGAATATATGAGACTCCCGGGGCAACCATCCTCTATGCCGCACACAAGGACATTGAAGGTATTGCAATGGACCGTGAGGTTATGCGTCTGCGCAACATGCTTGCCCCGGTATTTGCTGAGTTGGTGTACAACGGCTTCTGGTTCTCACCAGAGATGGAGTTCCTGAAGGCGTCAATGGACAAGAGCCAGGAGGTGATTGACGGGGTGGTGCACATGATCCTTTACAAGGGAAACATCATCATCGAAGGTCGCGAGTCACCCTCTTCATTATATAATAAGGAGTTGTCAAGCATGGACATCGAGGGAGGTTTCAACCAGGCTGACAGCCTCGGTTTCATCCGTATCAACGCCATCCGTCTGATGGCTCACCATGCTATCATGGAGGCAAACAAAAAGAAAGTGACGGAAGATGCACTTGTGGGATAAGGGAGGCAGGACGAGGGAGTCGCTGATAAGCTTCACCTGTGACAGTGACAGGCCTTATGATGCGAAACTCGCTCCGTATGACATAGTGGGGTCAATTGCTCATGCAGTCATGCTTGAGCAGTGCGGGCTGATAACGGCCGGTGAGAAGGAGAGTCTTCTCGCCGGCCTGACCCGGCTCCTTGATGAGGTGGAACAGGAGGGGTTCTCTGTCGGGAAGGAGTATGAGGATATCCATTCATGGGTTGAGATCCGCCTCGTTGAGATAGCAGCGGAGGCAGCAGGAAACTCTCCGGTTGCGGGCCACCCGGGGGGTGAAACAGGCAAAGAACCCGGTGGTACAAAACCTGACGGTCACCCGGGTAGCCAGATAGCTGTGGCAGCAGCAGGAAAGCTGCATACCGGTCGCTCCAGGAACGACCAGGTACTTACGGACCTTCACCTGTACATCAGGCACTCGTCGTTCCTGCTTGCACGTGATCTGAAGTCAATTGCAGATTCCTTCCTGGATCTGAGTGAGAAGCACTGTGATGACCTGATGCCCGGATTCACGCATATGCAGGCAGCCATGGTGACATCCTTCGGACTATGGTTTGCGTCATATGCCGAGAGCCTCTGCGATGACCTTCATGTGCTGGCCGGTGCGGCCGCGCTTGCCGATGCCTCACCCCTTGGTACGGCCGCAGGCTACGGCACCTCGCTGCCGGTTGACAGGGAGCTCACAGCCAGACTGCTGAGGTTTAACAGGCTGATAGTCACTTCACCCTATGCCCAGATGAGCCGCGGCTGTACCGAACGACAGGTAACAGGCGCCATCGCATCTGTTGCAAACACCCTCGGGAGATTTGCATCAGATGTGATATTGTTTTTGTCACCAGGTTACGGCTTTGTGTCATTGAAGGATGATCTTACCACCGGTTCATCAATCATGCCGCAGAAAAAAAACCCCGACCTGTTTGAGCTTGTCAGGGCCCGCTGCAACAGGTTACAGGCCGTTCCCGGCGAGGTGGCGCTGATGACTGCAGGACTGCCTCCGGGCTATAACCGCGATTTCCAGGAGCTGAAGGCAGTGTTGTTTGATGCATTTGAAAGCATAACCGGACTGGTGCACGTGATACATGCCGCGCTTGAAGGATTGGTGGTGAGGAAGGATATTTTAGTTGATCCCCGGTACAATGATATCTTCTCGGTAGAGGAGGCAAACCGCATGGTGCGTGAAGGGGTACCCTTCAGGACCGCCTATCGCGAGGTTGCAAAAAAGGCAGGATCGGGTGCATTCTCCATCCCCTCCCGGGCAGAATATACTCATACCGGGAGCATTGGAAACACCGGTACCGATCTGATAAGAGCACGGCTGAGTGACCTGATGGAATCCTTCAAACCAGGCACTTCTCCCCGGGAGTTGTGCAGGGAAATCAGCTAAAGAGCATCACCGCGGATTGCTTCAATCTCATCAATTGTTTTGGGCTTTGGTTTGCCAAGCAATAACGCTCCATTTTCAGTCATCACAAAATCCTCTTCATTCCTTACTCCGCCGAAATTACGGAACTTGTAAACCTCATCCCAGTTGATGAACTCGTTGAATCTGTTCTGACTTTTCCACAGATCCATTAACTCAGGGATAAAATAGATCCCTGGCTCAATTGTATAAACATGACCGGGTTTCAGCGGTTTTGCCAGGCGCAGTGACTTCAGACCGAACTGAGTGCTCTTCGGCTGTCCGTCGTAACCGACCCACACTTCTCCCAGGTCTTCCATGTCATGTACATCCAGTCCCATCATATGGCCGGTTCCGCACGGGAAGAACAGGGCGTGTGCTCCAGCCTCAAGGGCATCGTCAGTGTTCCCCTTTGTCAGTCCCATCGTCTTCAGCCCGTCAAAAATCGTCCTGGTTGCTGCCAGGTGCACGTTCCTGAACGGCTTGTTCAGCTGTGCAGCAGCTATGGCAGCCTCGTGAGCGTCAAGAGACAACTGGTAGATCTCCCTCTGTAACGGGGTGAATTTTTTACTTACAGGAATGGTGCTTGAAAGATCGCCGGCATAACACATCTCATTTTCATAACCGGCATCAACCAGGAAGAGGTCGCCCTCCTTAAGGGTGTTGCCATGGTAATGATTGTGGAGTGTTTGTCCGTTTATTGTTGCGATGATCGGAAATGCAAGATTTCCCCCGGCAGCGATGGCAACCCTGTGGATTTCAGCAGTTACCTCCGCCTCGGTCATTCCCGGTTTTGCAAATTTCATGGCAGCCACATGCATGTCAACAGACACACTTGCTGCCTGGTGCAACTGAATAATCTCCTCTTCTGTCTTGATCTCGCGCTGGCTGACAACTGCCTTTACAAGGTCAAGTGAAGATTCTCCGGGAATTTCCCTGGGTAATATGCCAAGCAGTTCGAACAGCCTGATTTTATTCTCATGGCGGTATAGCGGCAAAAAATGAATCGTCTGCTTCTTTTGCTGAGCCTGGTCAAGGACTGCTGCAAGGCTCGCGGCCGGCCGCACATTGTCCACCCCGCATTTTTCAGCCAGTGAGGCAATGGTTGGCTGGGGTCCCCTCCAGACATAATCCTCAACTGTATACTCATCCCCAAAAACAACTTCGGTATTATTATCAATGTCAATAACTGCTGCCAGTCCGGGCTGCTGTATTCCGAAATAATAGATGAACGTACTGTCCTGCCTGAAATGATAGGTATTGTCGGTGTAATTCATTGGCGACTCATCATTTCCAAACAGGAGGATTAATCCTTTACCGACTTTTTCCTTCACAATGCGTCTTCTTTCCCGGTAGGTATTTTTGTTAAACATGGTTTATGTTTTTAAGGTTTGACTTATGTTAAATTTTCTGCGTCAGCCGGTTTTTAAGGTTCAGTGCAGCTTCAGTTGCAGCCAGTCCGCCCTTACCCGTGCATTTTACGCACGAAGGCATTGATCTGCCCACTTCCGATACGGTCTGGATTACCTGGTCAAGAGGAATTACTGCATTGAATCCCGAGACTGACATGATTGCTGAAGCATAGGCATTGACAGCTGCGCTTATATTCTTCCCAAGGCACGGAACCTCAACGCGGTCAGCCACCGGGTCACATATCAGTCCGATCATGTTTTGAATAGCCATTGATGCGGCGTCAAGGGCCTGTCTTGCTGTGCCACCCATTAATTGTACGATTCCTGCAGCTGCCATTCCGGAGGCAGCCCCGCATTCAACCTGGCAGCCATGTTCCTCGGCCGAGAAACCTGGTCCCTGGGCAAAGTAGGCCCCAACGATTCCTGCTGCAAAATATGCCTTAACCAACTCATCCGCGGAATTTTCCGATCTACCGGCAGAGGTGCCCAGGTTATCATAGACGGCTCTCAGTGCACCTCCGACAGTTCCGCATGAGCCTGCAGTCGGAGCAGCTACAACAACTTCCATGGCACTTTTTGATTCCATCAGCGCCGAAACATTCTCAATTATCCTGTTGACAACAGAATCCCTTATTCTGCCTTGATCCTCTGCCTCCCTGATCAGGTGAGACTGCTGCGGTAAAATCCGGTCCTCATAATGTGTACCCTTCAGACCGGTATTAATACTGTTGTGTATGATATTGATTATCTCCTTCATCAAGCGGTTCAATTCCTCCTCAGGATAACCGCTGATGCATTTTTCATAGATCAGACCAAGTTCTCCCAGGTCTGCATTCCTATCCCTTGCAAATTCAAGGAGCGACGGGATGGTTGTAAAAGGCATCTCTGTCTGCCTGCCCGCAATAACCGGCATTATAGGATTTATAACCGAAATGTCACTTATGCCCTGATGGTTTTTAAGCCCGGCTATCAGTTCAGCCGGAAACGGATAAGCTGATTTGAACTCATAACTTATTACTTCTCCCTTTCGCTGTGAAGAAAAATCAATCCCTGAAGGAATCACCCCCTTCAGCTCCTCACTGATATCGGGTTTGCCCGCAGTGAATATCATCAGTCCGAACAGGTCGCCATTTAAACGGACAGGAAACCCGTTGACCGACCTGATCTCAAATGATCCTCCCCCCAATGAGACAGCAATTATCTGCACAGTTTTTCCCGCGATTCCCCTGAGGGTGAGTCGTACCGTGTTGGGATGGTCTGCCGTGAAAGAGCTGACCTGGTATTCAATAATAATATCCTTCTGGAGTGCATACCTTTCAGCAGACTTCATCATTTCATCGGTGATATCAAGCCCTGAAAGCCCGCCGTCAAATCCCATTGTGGTGCCCTGTTCGCGGTAGTTCGGGGCCCATGCTCCTTCACGGTCAAATTCTATCAGTGCAGCCTTCAGCGGTTCGTTAAGTATATCCAGCGCAATCCTGCCAATCCGCCATGAAGCCGCAGTGTGCGAACTGGAAGGTCCCCGCATCACAGGGCCGATCACGTCATTGAATATGCCTGGCAGTTTCTTCATTCCTGATTTTTGAAAGGTAGGCAGGATTCAGTGAATGTCACCTAATCCGTAAGGTTAATTTCAGTTCCGAATCCTTTTTCGACTGAGCGATAGTAGATATCAGTTGCCACCATATAATCCTGTATGGCCACACCCACGCTCTTGAAAATGGTGATCTGATCATCAGACTTCCTGCCTTCAATTCGCTTAAGCAGAACGTGGCCGATCTCACCGGCAATATGATTTTCACTGATGATTCCTTCCCGGATCGGTTTTATCAGGTCTCCGCTCTCCTTCAGGCATGGTTCAGTACTGTCGGTAAAAACCCTTGCATCGCGGACAAGCAGCGGATCAAGTTCCTGCATGTGTGGCTGGAAGGATCCGATGGCGTTTATATGCACTCCCTTTTTAATATCCTCTCTCATGAAAAGAGGTGCCGTGGCGTTGGTGGCAGTACAGATAATATCGGCTTCTTTCAGGAGAGATGTGTCTTCACAATACACCAATTCCGCAGATGTTTCTCCCTTCATTTCCTCAATAAACCGGAATGCTCGGTCCCTGTTTTTTTCAAAGATCAGTATCTTCCTGACGGGACGCTCACATAATACTGCCTCAACCTGGGTTTTACCCTGTGCCCCACACCCGAACAGAGCCATTGTGTGAGCATCTTTACCGGCAAAAAGGCGGGTTGCCAGTCCGCTGGCAGCTCCGGTCCGGAGTGCGGTCAGGTAATCGCCATCCATTATTGAAATAATCTCCCCGGTAACTGAATCCATTACCATGACAATGCCCTGGATAGCCGGGATCCCTGGGATTACGTTTCTTTCACGCTGTGTGATGAATTTAACCGTAACCTTCCGGTCCTTCTCAACGAAGGCCGGTTTATAAAGCATAAGCAGGTCACCGACGGGGAGCCTTGTGACTACCCGCATAGGAATATGGCATTCGTCTGATGAGAGCGAGGCGAATGCCCGCTCCATGGCATCAATTGCCTGCTTCATTGAATAATGCCGCCTTATTTCCCCGGCCCTGATTATTCGCATCTGCTTTCCTTTTAACTTGTTTCTACCCTTGAACTATTCCGGCGGATCAAATCTGTTTTACCGGCTCACAGTTGCCTTCCCGACCTGCTGGTTGCATTGGGCGGGATTGACCCTCTTCCGGGGTCAGAGGCTCAAATTGCCTCTTGCCTTTGAATATTCTCAATAAAGAGATCGAACAGGAAATCGGTATCCGTCGGTCCGCCGGATGCCTCGGGGTGGAACTGGGTTGAGAAGAAGGGCTTTGAGACATGTTTCATCCCCTCGTTCGTGTTGTCGTTAACGTTGACAAACAACGGCACCCAGCCGGCGGGCAGTGTGTTGTTGTTAACTGCGAAGCCGTGGTTCTGTGAAGTGATGTATGCCCTGTCAGTCCCTACCATCTGCACCGGCTGGTTGTGACTGCGGTGGCCGTAACGGAGCTTGTAGGTGTCAGCTCCCGCCGCCAGAGCCATCAGCTGGTTGCCGAGGCATATCCCAAAGATGGGCCTGTCATCATCAAGTGACTTCCTTATATTGTCAATGGCTGTCCTGCACATCTTAGGGTCGCCGGGACCGTTTGTAAGAAACAGCCCGTCATATTCCTCAACAGAATAGTCATAATCCCATGGCACCCTGATGATCGTAGTGTCACGTTTCAGAAGGTTGCGGATGATATTGAACTTTACCCCGCAGTCGACCAGCAGGATCCGGTACTTTCCGTTGCCGTACACCTTACGGGCAGAGGTGCCTACCTCGGCCACCAGGTTGACCTTGTTCGGGTCATAGAATTCTGTGGTCATCCCTTCAGGCTCCACTTTCCCCAGCATTGCCCCCTTTTCACGGATTCTCTTTGTAAGAGCACGGGTGTCAATTCCGAAGATACCTGGAACATTGCTCCTTCGCAGCCACTCGTCAAGGCTTTCGATGGCGTTCCAGTGGCTGTACTCAAAGGAGTAGTCCGAGACTATCAGGGCCGAAATATGCACCCCTGATGATTCATAAAACATAAACAGGTCATCCTGTTCGCTTTTACCGGGAGCACCGTAGTTGCCCACCAGCGGGTAGGTGAGGCACAGTATCTGTCCCCTGTAGGAGGGGTCTGTCAGGCTCTCGGGGTATCCGGTCATGGCGGTGTTGAATACCACCTCGCCGGCTGCAGCCACAGGTGCGCCGAATGACCATCCGCGGTAGACGGTGCCGTCCTCGAGCGTCAGCTTTACACTCAGTCTGTCGTTGTTTCTCACCCTTTATTGTTTATTGCGTTTTCAATCTGTTCAAGAGCCTTCTGAACCAGGGCCCTCGGACAGGCAAGGTTCATCCGCATGAATCCTTCGCCTCCGGGACCGAAGCGGGAGCCTTCATTCATGCCCACTCCGGCACTCTCCACGAAGAACCTGTTGAGCTCCTCACCTGTCATCCCCATGGCACGACAGTCAAGCCATATCATATATGTGGCTTCCGGCCTCACAGGTCTGACCAAAGGCAAACGTTCACGGCAAAAATCCATCACAAGGTCAACATTGCCCTCTACATATCGCATCAGCTGTTCAAGCCATTCACGGCCATGGGTATAGGCAGCTTCGGAGGCCACGTTGCCAAAGATGTTCCCAAGGTGCATGTGCAGCCCGACCAGAGTCTTCCGGTATTTCTCCATCAGCTCCGGGTCTGATATTATCATTGATGATGTTGAGAGTCCTGCCAGGTTGAAGGTCTTGCTAGGAGCCATGCAGGTTACTGTCACTGACGCCGCTTTCTCCGAAACCGATGCCAGGGGTATATGCTTCACTCCGGGGAGAGTGAGGTCAGAATGGATCTCGTCAGAGAGAATGACTATTCCTTTTTCATGGCAAATATCTGCCAGTTCTGAAAGTTCATCCCTTGTCCACACCCTGCCCACAGGGTTATGGGGATTTGAAAGGATGAGCATTTTTGTCTTCTGGGTGATGATCCTGCGGAGCCCCTCAAGGTCCATAATATATCCCTTCCCAATCTCAGCCAGAGGATTAAAGACCAGTTTACGTCCGTGATCTTTCACTGCCCCGTAAAAAGGCGGGTATACCGGGGGCTGAATTATTATCTCATCGCCAGGCGAGGTGTAAGCAAGTGTGCAGAGATTCAGCGCCGGCACAACACCAGGGCTGAACTCGATCCATTCCTGCATGATATCCCATCCGTGCAGTGCTGAAACCCAGCTTATAAACGCCTTGAAATAGCTGTCCGGCCTGTAGGAGTATCCAAGTACTTCGTGATTCAGCCTTTCGCGAAGCGCATTAATAATAAAAGGAGGGGTGCTGAAGTCCATATCGGCTATCCACATCGGGATCACATCGGCCTTGCCGAATACCTCTTCGCGCTTGTCCCATTTAAGGCAGTTGCTGTTTTCCCGGCATGGCGCCTCGTCGAAATTGTATTTCATTTGCCTCTCAATTCTCCGGGATGCAAAGTTAGCAGAAAATGAGAATGAACAACCTGCCGGCTGACGGTGTTTAGGTTTCATGAACGCCGGGCAAGCCACTGCCTCAAATATTCTTGAAATTTTATTCCGGCGGAATTCTTAAAAAGTCTTATTTTTACGTAGCCAAAACACAAGTACCAAACATCAGTCATATGAAAAAGACTTTCACAAAAATCCTGGTTGCTGTACTTATTCTGACAGTTGCCGGTGCATCCGCCTGCAAGAACAGGGGTGAATCAAGGAAACAGAAGGAGATCAACGCTGTTGAACTCGAAGCCCTTGAACAGAAGATAGAAGAGAATGTTTATCCTCTTCCCACATCAGCAGAGGTTATCAAGAAACTCACCGACATGGACCTGGGTTACATCCTTGGCGCAACAAATCCTCCGGCCAGTGCCCGCAACTATGTAGAGAGCTACAACCGTTCGGTTAATCTCGGCATTTACGGTGCCGATCTCAGCTACGCAACGCTGTATAACATGCAACAGGATGTGAATGACTATCTTGCTGCAATCCGTACCCTTGCACTTGAGCAGAACCTGACACAGATTTATGACGAGTCTCTTTATGACAGGATCAAGGCCAATTTTGACAACCGGGATACACTTGTTGCAATACTCACAGATGCCTTTGACCGCACCTATTCATATATGTATGATGCCGGCCAGGCCAACCTTGCCTTGGTGATGGTAGGAGGCGCATGGGTTGAGGGTATGTATCTCACCCTTGCGGTCTCTGAATCAGGCGGACACCTCTCCGGTTTTGAATCAGCCCTCCTTGACCAGAAGAAGTCGTTTGACCTGTTCAAGGATCTTGCCGCTCCTCATAACACTGACCCGCTCGTAACAAGGGTACTTACGTCGATGCAGCCCATCACCGATGTCTATGCAACCCTTGGTACAAGCCTGACAATGGAAGACATTGGCAGACTGAAAAAGGCCGTTGACTCGGTCAGGTCCGAACTGATAAAGTAACAATAAACAGATACCGGAAGACCGCAAGTAAAAATTGCGGTCTTTTTTTAAGGTTATGAGGGAATCAGTATTACATGCGCTGATACATATTTTTGCCATTATCTCTACCGTAAATCCTGCAGGGGTTACGTCAAGAGGCAAAAAAATCCTTCGAAGTTACCTCAGGAGATATCTGAACCAGGAGCTCGAGGAGGAGTATTTCAAGCTTTATGAAAACAACCTCCATTTCTATGAGCGTGAACTCAAGGCAGTGGAGGAGGGTGAACTCTCAGACGAGGATTCGCTCATCACCTTCCAGATTACAAACATCTGCAGGCAGATAAAAAAGGGGCTCTTCATTGAGGAGCGGATGATAGTCTTCCTGCAACTTCTGGAGTTCGTTTATGAGGACGGAACCATTTCTGAGCAGGAGTCGTCAATAATTGACATCGTTGCCCGTACATTCAATATTTCGAGGGACGAGAAGACAAACGCCCAGGCATTTATGCTCGGGATGAAATTTGACCGAATCACTCCTGATACATTCCTTGCCATCGAGGGCGAAAGCAATATCGGTGACGCCTCCTCAAGATATGCCAACTACCATGAATGGCACCATATGGTCGCAAGGGGTCTGCGCGGCACAATCTATGTCCTGTTCATTGCCAGCACCGGCCACCTCCTCTTCATGTATGACGGGAAGATGCCGCTTCACTTCAAGGGCCGCAACGTGGTACCACTCAGGCCTTTCCTGCTTGATCCTGGCGTCAATATCCGCGCTCACGGCATGGCACCCCTCTATTATACTGCCATATTCAGGAAATTCATAAGGGCCAACTTCACCGAGGATATTGTCTTTGAGGGTCAGAACATTGAATACCATTTCAAAGGTTCTGACAACGGTATCCAGCCGATGAGCTTCAGCGTGAAGTCAGGCAACCTCGTGGGAATCATGGGAGGGAGCGGAGTGGGCAAAAGCACCCTCCTGAACATCCTTAACGGAAAACTCAAACCGGAGAACGGGGCTGTCTATATAAACGGCTATGACCTCCACAACGAACCGGAGGAACTTAACGGCCTAATTGGCTATGTGCCCCAGGATGATCTCCTGATAGAGGAACTCACTGTCTATGAGAACCTGTACTACAATGCCCGCCTCACCTTCGGCGACTATGACGAGGAGAAGTTGAACCAGGTTGTTGTCATGATGCTGAAAGAGCTGGACCTCTTTGAATACCGTGACATGCTGGTGGGTGATCCGCTGAACAAGAAGATCAGCGGGGGGCAGAGGAAAAGGCTTAACATCGGGCTTGAGCTGATGCGTGAACCGGCTGTGCTGTTTGCTGACGAACCCATTTCCGGACTGGCATCGCATGACTCGGGCAATGTGATGGAACTGCTTAAGGACCAGGCCATCAACGGGAAGTTGGTTTTTGTTATTATACACCAGCCTTCATCTGATATCCTAAAGATGTTTGACAGGCTCTGGGTCCTCGACAGGGGTGGATATATGATTTATGACGGCGACCCGGTTGATGCCATCGTTTACTTCAAGACCGAGACCTCACAGGCCAATGCTGCCGAAAGCGAGTGCCCCACCTGCGGAAATGTTGAAACTGACCAGATCCTTCAGATTGTCGAAGCCAAGGTGGTTGACCCTGACGGCAGAAAAGGACAGGAGAGACAGGTTTCACCGGTGGAGTGGTACCACCGGTACCGGCAGAAGATGGAACCCACCCTCTCGGTAAAACCCGAGATGAAGCCTCTGCCTGCAAGTAACTTCAAGATACCCAGGAGGCTGAAGCAGGTAGGGACATTTGTCAAGAGAAATCTCGTCAGAAAATATGCTGACAAGCAGTACATGGTTATCAACCTGCTTGAACCTCCGCTGCTCGCCTTCATTCTTGCCTTTGTATCAAAATACCTGTCTGACGGAGTATATCTCTTCTCTGATAACAAGAGCTTCCCTGTGTTCCTGTTCATGAGCGTGGTTGTGGCCCTCTTTCTTGGCCTCACTGTCAGCGCGGAGGAAATATTCCGTGACAACAAGATACTGGAGCGGGAAAAGTACCTGAATATAAGCCGTTCGAGTTACCTCTTCTCAAAGATTACCTTCCTGTTCGGCCTCTCGGCAGTTCAAACCATGATGTATGTTCTTATCTCACAGCGTATTCTGCAGGTTGAGGGGATGATGTGGCGTCACTGGCTTATATTGTTCACCACCTCCTGCTTCGGCAATATGGTGGGGCTCAATATATCTGCCGGCATGAAGTCTGTAATCAGCATATACATACTGATACCGCTTGTTCTTGTTCCGCAGTTGCTTCTCGGCGGAGCAATGATCCGCTTTGATGACCTGCACAGTTCCCTCACAAGGAAGATATATGTTCCGGTAATAGGTGATGTAATGACCACCCGGTGGGCATATGAAGCAATTGCGGTGGAACAGTTCAGGTCGAACAAATATATGAAACCCTATTTTGAGACGGACATGATGATCAGCAGGTATGACTGGCAATCAGCTTACCTGGTCAATGAACTGAAGCGCAAAAGCAATGAGGCGGTCTATACTGCCGGCAAAGCGGAGTACGAAGATATTTACAGGAACAGCCTGGAGAAGCTCAGGACCCATATCGGCGAGCTCAGTGCCGAAACCGGCCTTGACCCTGCCCAGGCAATGAGGGTGATAAACAGGGAGCCCTTCACCCAGGATGCCTCTTACATAGTGAATGACTACCTTGATTCGCTGTATAAGAATATCCGCAGGAAGTACATTTACCAAACGAATGTAAAGGACAGCATAACACGTGTTCTTGTTGCAAAGATGGGGAAGGAGGAACTGCTCAAACTCAGGACCGAAACCTACAACAATGACCTTGCCGAGATAGTGCTTAACCGTACAGTGCAGAAGAAATTCTATGAGACTGAGCATAGGATTATCCAGAAGGCGGATCCGGTCCTGATGATGCCGGATTCGCGCATTGGCCGGGCCCATTTCTATGCTCCCTACAAGATGCTTGGCAAGCTAAGGATAGGCACTCTGTGGTTCAACATGAGTGTAATCTGGTTCTTGAACACAATCCTGTTCGTAACGCTTTATTTAAATGTTCTTAAGCTCCTCCTCAACCTGCTGGAGAGAATTAAGATACCCGGGTTCGGATCTGACAGACTGGTGCCGCCATGGGAAATGATAAAGTAAGGGCAAAGAAGCACCTCGGTCAGCACTTCCTGAAGGATAAGAAGATTGCAGCCGCTATAGTTGAGGCGTTGGATGCCGGAGGCTGTGATACTGTCATTGAAGTCGGCCCCGGGATGGGGGTGCTGACCGGTTTCCTGTCAGAAAGAAATTTCGCTTCATTCTGGGTGGTTGAGATAGACCGGGAGTCGGTTGAATATCTCAGGCAGAATTTTACCGGCCGGTTTGAAATCATTGAGGGAGACTTCCTCGGGCTTGATGTGCGTCCTTTCGGAGACCGGATTGCCGTCATCGGAAATTTCCCCTATAACATATCAAGCCAGATCTTTTTCAAAATCCTGGATGACCGCAGCCGTGTGACCGAGGCTGTCGGGATGGTACAGAAGGAGGTGGCGGAGCGGATCTGTTCCGCACCGGGCAGCCGTGTTTACGGAATACTGAGTGTGCTTCTCCGTGCATGGTATGACATTGAATACCTGTTTACTGTCAGCGAGCATGTCTTTTCTCCTCCGCCGAAGGTCAAATCGGCCGTTATACGCCTTACGCGAAACGGTGTGGAGCGGCTGGATTGTGATGAGAAGCTGTTCGTAAGTGTGGTGAAGCGGTGCTTCAACCAGCGGCGCAAGATGCTGCGCAATCCCGTCAAGGCGATGGTGCGCCCGGGCGCCGGAGAGATGCCTCTTCTTTCAATGAGGGCAGAACAGCTTTCAGTAACGCAGTTCGTGGAGCTCACAAACTGGGTCGAAGCTAACAGACTTTAGCTGATCAATAATCAGAATGAATAGCCAATTGCCTCGACAGGATTCATCCTGGAGGCAGCAGATGCCGGGGCAAATCCGGCCACGATGCCAATTGTGGCAGAGATAACAATTGCAAGGATTATGTTGCCCGCAGTAAGATGCATCCCGAGCGTGAAGAAGTAATTGACGAATACTGTCCCTATGAATACAAGAATCAACCCGAGTATCCCGCCTGTAACTGAAAGCAGAACCGATTCTGTCAGGAACTGCTGAAGTATCCATCTCCGCTTCGCCCCCAGGGCCATCTGGATCCCTATGATGCTTGTACGCTCACGCACAGAAACGAACATAATATTGGCGATCCCGAATCCGCCAACAAGGATTGAAAAGCCTCCTATGATCCAGCCTGCAATGTTTATCCCCCTGAATACCGGCTCGAGGGTGCTTGTTATCTGGCTGGCCTGGTTGATAGAGAAGTTGTTTTCCTTCCCGGGACCGATCCGTCTCGCTGCGCGAAGGATCATCACCACCTCGTCAGATAGCTGCTGTACTGATACTCCTTCCTTTCCCCTGATCATTATGTCAGAGTTGAGGAAGGGGTTCCGGAAGTTTACAAACTGGCGGCTGAAATCGAGGGGTACAAGCACTGCCTCATCCATGCCGTTGTCACTCAGGCCACCCTTCCCTTCCTTTTTGAAAACCCCGATGACCTGGGCCTTATACTTGCTGATAGTAATCTCCTTGCCGACTGGCTGAACGTTGTCGAACAGTTTCCTGGCCACTTCAGAACCAATTATTGCAACCGGTTTCCCGGCTGACGATTCATTCTGGGTGAAATAGCGTCCGTTTTCAATTTCAAATGACCGCACATCCTGGAAGTCGTGCGTGGCCCCGAGCACATACGTCTCGCTTGCAAGGTTGCCCCGGTATTTAATTGACTCACCCGATCCGACTGTAAAACTGGCAGCCTGAACCGATGTTGATCTCCTCACCAGAGCATCATAGTCGTCAACAGAAGGGGGTGGCCACTTGATCATATCCCACCACTTGATATTAGCATCAGGAGTCCACGGCCATTTCTCTACATAGATAGTATTGTCACCGAGCGTGGCAATGCTTTCCCTGATGCTGTTTTCCATCCAGTCAAACACTGTGAACACTGAGATTATAGAAACAATCCCGATGGTGATACCGAAAAGAGATAGGAAGGTACGCAGCTTATTCACCACAACAGAACCGAAGGCGAACAGAAAGCTCTCCCTGAACATTTTTAACCACATGTCCCCGTCATTAATTCCGACCAAAGATAGTCAAATATGGAACATCAATACATCCGCAATAATTCATCAATTCAATTATTTGACAAACATTGCCAATCAAAAAAAATATCTATTTTTATCCGATTGCTTCTGCCGTTGTATCGTAAATCTAAGTCGTTGGTGATGAGTGATGTAAAAATAAAGAGCGCCTTTATTTCGGTGTATTATAAGGATGGTCTCGAAGCCATTGTGAAAAAACTCAATGAGCTGGGCGTTACAATCATTTCAACGGGAGGTTCATGGGATTTTATAACGGCTGCAGGGGTTCCTGCCGGAAAGGTTGAGGATATCACAACATATCCTTCCATTCTCGGAGGAAGGGTCAAGACACTGCATCCCGGAATATTCGGGGGCATCCTTGCCCGCAGGGGAAATGAGACCGACATGAAGCAGGTTGCCGAGTACCATATCCCGTTGTTTGACCTTGTCATTGTTGACCTGTACCCCTTCGAAGAGACAGTAGCTTCAGGCGCTTCAGATCAGGAGATAATTGAAAAGATTGATATAGGGGGCATCTCGCTTATCCGTGCCGGTGCAAAGAACTGGGCTGACGTATTGATAGTATCATCCAGGAACCAGTATGGCTCACTTATGGATCTGCTTGAGAAGGGCAACGCGACAGTAAGCTCCGGTG